>CAUSYU010000032.1:0-2608 GCA_963536065.1 uncultured Candidatus Saccharibacteria bacterium | reverse complement strand
TAGCACAAAGCTTCACCCCTGGCATCATCTACATCACCACGGCGTCATTGATTTTGCTGTTCGCCAGCCTGATCATCCAAAAAGCCAAGTTCGCCCAACTCTGGAAAATCCTCCTCGCCGCCGTCATGGCCGCTAGCCTATACACGCCATTTTTCTGGTATCTCAACCTTGGTCTCATCTTGGTAGCATTATTGCACCCATATACACGCTACATCATCGTGTCACGAAAATATCGCGCCAGCTGGACGCCAGCATTTATCGTCTTTTTGCTGGTAAGCGCGCCGCTAGTGTATTTCTGCCTGAAAAATCACAGCTTCTTGCTGGACGTGTCAGGCTGGTCGTCACTCAACTTTGATGTCTTAGCAAACCTCAAAATTATCGTTCGAACCTATCTCTGGCCAGTGCCATACATCTCCAACGGGCAAGTGCTGCCAGCTATCGACGTCAGCACCGTAGCGCTAATGTTCCTTGGCATGATCATCACTTTCCGCAACTGGCACACCGCTCGGTCCTACGTGGTCAACATTTGGCTATTTTTGTCATTGCCGCTACTCGCCCTGGCGCCTCAAGTCAACATGATCATATCTGTGCCGATGTTTATCTTGTTGGCTACTGGCGTAGAACGACTGCTGTACGAGTGGTATCGATTATTCCCAAAGAACCCATACGCGCGCGGCACTGGACTCGTATTGATGATCATCTTGGTCGGTGTCATGACCCTGAGTGGTGTCAATCGATACGTCCACAGTTACCACGATCTACCCGACGCCGTGCGCGAACATTCCAAAGATTTGAGTCTTGTGCGTGACACACTACTGCGCGACGCCGCAAACAAGAAATATATATTCGTCGTAGCAGCTGCCGAAAAACCGCTGTACGACGCCTTGTCCAACCACATGAATAAGCATAATAGAGCAATATCCATCAGCGACGGCCTGCCAGCAGAGGGTGCTCAAGAAGAAGTAGTCGTCACGCGCGCTGCTCGCCAAAATATCACTGGCATCCCAGGAACTATCACGCGCGTCATTACCAATGATTGGGCTGAGGCGGGCGATCGGTTTTATGTCTACAAACTTAGTGAATAATGCGGTATAATAAGTGAGTTAATTGAAGGAGGAACATTATGGCTTTTGATCAGGTGAAAATGCTGCAACAGCTACGTAAAGCACAAAAACAACTCGGTAAAGAAATCATTGAAGTAGAGGCTGGTGATGGCGCGGTCATCGTTCAGATCACTGGTGAATTAAAAATCAAATCAGTCAAGATCAACCCTGACATGGTAGATTTGGACAATATTGAGCAGCTTGAGCACTGGATTCAAATTGCGGTGCGTGATGGCTTGGCAAAAGCTCAAGAAGTTGCTGCTGAAACGATGAAGCCACTGATGGGCGGCTTGGGCAATCTGGGCATCTAATCTTAGCGATGAGTGCTCATATTTTACCAAAAGCGCTGATAACGTTGATTGATGAATTTGGTAGTCTGCCGGGAGTTGGTCCGCGAACTGCCGAACGCTACGCTTATGCTGCTTTGCGGCGCGAGCCAGGACAATCCAAAAGGTTAGCTCAAGCTCTAAATGAGTTGCATCAACGCGTCAAAACGTGTCCGGTAACCTTTGCGCTAATTGACGATGGCGATGACGTATCGCCGCTTTATACTGACAGCCGCCGCAATCGCCAGCTCATCTGCGTCGTCGAAGAACCGTTAGATATCATGGCACTGGAACGCACTGGCCAGTTTGATGGTACCTACCACGTACTGGGTGGAGCGATTTCACCAATTGACGGTATTGGACCAGAGCAGCTACACATTCCTGAGCTGATTGAGCGCATCAAGAACGACAGCGTTACCGAGATCATCATCGCCACCAATGCTTCAGTGGAAGGCGAGTCAACTGCGCTATTCCTGCAACGATACATCCAAGAAGCTGGCTTGACGCTGACTGTGTCGCGACTGGCTCGCGGCATCCCTGTGGGAGTTGACCTAGAATACGCCGACCAGATCACGCTGTCGCATGCGCTTGAAGGCCGACGCACGCTGTCTTAGTTTTATTAGCATAAGCGACATGCTATACTAATCATATGGAAAAGCCTCGAATTCCTCAGGATAAACTCATCAATCACTCTAAATTCAAAGCGTTCACTCAGTGGGTTCACAAGCACCATTTGGCGCTGGCACTTGTCGTTGGTGCGGCAGTTGTCGCAATAATTTTCGTCATCGCCATGTACTCTGTCCAGTCAGACGGTGGCTCGCCATTTTTCGCTGGTACTAAAAAGCCAAAAGAGAAGTTCTATTCGGCGCTGACTGGTCTGGAAGTGGCTGACGCCAATGCCGTCAAAGCTCCAGTTGCTGGCGTGATTGTCGAAAACAGTCCTAACGCGCGGCCACAGTCTGGACTATCAAAAGCCGGCATCGTCTATGAAGCCGTGGCTGAAGGCGGAATTACTCGTTTCTTTGCATTGTACCAGGGAAATAAGCCAGCCAAAATTGGTCCAGTACGCAGCCTGCGCTTGTACTATTTGCAGTGGTCAACACCGTACAAAGCCTCAATTTTCCATGTTGGCGGTAGCGCCAACGCCCTCAGCACAGTTCGTAACGGCAAATATCACGA
>CAUSYU010000031.1:0-3619 GCA_963536065.1 uncultured Candidatus Saccharibacteria bacterium | reverse complement strand
TATCAGAAATGTATTATTTAGTCAATCTCTCGCCTTCACGCGCTCGGTTGGCCCACTCATCCGCCAACTCATTACCTTCATCGCCCTCATGACCGCGCACCCAGCGGAGTTCCGCCTGCGAATTCGAATACAGCTCATATAGTTCACGCACGATATCCAGATTTTTGATCTCGCCGCCCTTCTTTGTCCAGCCGCGCTGCTGCCACCCTGGCGCCCACTTGGTCACCACATTGATCCAAAATTCGCTGTCAGTATAAATCACGCACGGCGCCTCGTCCGCGTCCTGAAGCGCCGCGATCAGCGCCTTGCCTTCCATGCGAATATTCGTCGTCTCACCATCCTCCGAACCCAAAATCCACGGCTCAAGATCACGAATCACCGCAAACCCACCCGGACCAGGGTTTGGCGAAGCAGAACCGTCAGTGTAGTAAATCGTCATATGGCCAATTATATACCATTCAGTGCTCGTCTAGCCATATCACGAACGCGTTTAAGTAAGGATTTACGCCTATCTAACGTCTGCTCCTTAAAGTGCGCTACTCGTTCACGACTCTGGTTTGTCAGGTGATCTTCCTTAGCACTGTCATCAGGGCTCGTAAAGTAGTCCTGCTTACGCTGCCAAATATCAATGATCGCATCAGCTGTCTCATCAGTCATATTCACCAAATTGCCATATATCTTACGCAATTTAAAGAAGAAGTGTGCCGCTTTTTTACCAGTACGCGCCACCAAGCGAGCATCTGGTGTCGAGAACTGCATTTCAAATGGTGCAAACGGCACTCGCGTGTCACCTGTCTCGGAGAAACCAGTAATTTTTGCGTCAGTAAAGTCCCTACCGCTGTCTTTAAAGCTAAACAGCTCCATATCAGCGTCAGGAATCATCTCAAGGACTGCCCTACGAACATTCTCCTGAAATTCTGGAGACCCCTTGATAACAAAGCATTCCTTATCGCGTCCAGGTGATGGATATGGCGTAATATTCTCATCATTCAGGGCATTGATCACCGCCTCAGCATACAAATCGGCCATCTGCTTATCATCATCGGCGATCACCACCATGCCATACAGATCAATCGGGTGAAGATCACCTTCATCCTTCAGCGGCTGAGAATGCGGCTCATAATATCCTATGCGCCTTAGAAACTTTTTCAAATACGAGCCTCGTCCCTTACCACGAGCTCGCGCTTCTGCCTTAATACCGTTTCGCGTTGCCACAGTACCAACTGCAAACAGTGTATTATGAGGTGAGGTTGTCTCCACAGCTGGCCGCAAATCTGGTTTACCAAGCAACCGAGAAAAAATTTGCTTAATATTATTCATAGCAAAATTAAATCGCTCAGGATTGACCGAGTCCTTAGGGCCAAAATGCAGCGATATCACTCTGTCTACCTCGTTCAAAAGCGAATCAATATCATTACTCAAATCGCTGCCATCCATGCCATCGCCAATATTTCGCCCAGTAATGATATCTACTTCATCATTCAGCTCGGACTCCAAATTATCAAGACCAACAATACTACACACGGGGATTAAAAAGTTTTTAGCAAACACCGCCTGTTTATAAGCTGCAGCATCATGATACGGAGTAGCCTTTAGTTTGGCAAGTGTTACCGCCCCGACGATCATCGCTGTTTCCAGTCCAACACCCTGAGCGCCCTCACCTTTTGTTGAGAAGGCTTTGATCAAATCATCGATACGTGGCACCGGGATTGGCGGATTCTCAGACCACGGACTTTGCGTATTGTCCTCTCCTAAATCACCAGGGATTTGCTGACCGTCCTCCAGCCGCAATGCTTTACCCTGTAGTGTCGTCTCGTCAACTCCTTCAATATACGATTCAAACAAACCCTGTAAGACTTTGTAGTCCTCAAGAATACCAATCACCACATCTCGGTGAGACTCGGTGGTTATGGTTTCATCATTGTCAAGCGCCGATGTGATGTAGTCAATACGTTCATTCTCTTCAATGTCCGTCGGCATCTCTATGATCAGTCTTGCCGCCAAGCGACGGGCTGGCGTCATGTGATGACCACTAAACGTCTCCACCAATTCCTTGGACAAGGCTTCAGAGTGATAAAATATCTCACCTCTCCGAGAGAAGTTACCAGAATTATCAATCGTCTTTTCTGACTTTTGTGTATTATTTGTCATAATCAACAGATTACACTATATCACAAAATATAATATTTTGCAAGTATAGTGCCTCTGGTCATGGCTTTAATTCATCTAAGCAAAATAAATTCGCATCAACTCGCGCGCTACCCTGTCGGCATCGTGCCGAATCAAACTGCGTTGTGCTGCCAGCGGGTCGCTAGCAGCGTTGGTATTTTCCCAAACCTCATCAGCAATCAATCGTTTTCCCGAAGCGTAAAAATGCTCCTTTTTTAGCTCTTCTTTGTTCCACTCGACCAGTAGTTCGCCATCTTCAGCGTACCGATCAATCAATTCCTGCGACGGGTGATGGTTATTGTATAGCACGTGGTCCAATTTGACGCCCGCAAACCGCTCAATTTCACTGGCATAATCCGCAACCGTGAACTCATCAGTCTGACCAGGCTTGTTCACCAAATTACAAACGTATACCTTTTTAGCCTTGGTCTCAGCGAGCGCGCGCGTTACGCCACCGACCAACAAAGCCGGCGCCAGACTACCATACAGCAACCCCGGCGCAATCACCACCAAATCCGCACTCAATATCGCCTGCCGTGCCTGAGGATTGATGCGAGCGGTCGGCTCCAAGTCCAACCATGGACGCTCGCCAACAGGGATAATCAATGATTCAGCCTCGTGTTGACCTCTCACAACCGTACCGTCAGCCAATCGCGTGACAAGCGTTATATTGTCAAATGTGATGGGCTCTACTCGTCCTCGGATATTGAGCACTTCTCCGGCCACTTTGACAGCTTCGGTAAAATTACCAGTCATTTTTTCCAAGGCTGCCATGAATAGATTGCCAAACGCGTGGCCTTTCATACTACCTTCATCAAAACGGTAGTTAAACAGGTCTCTTACCTTTGGTGAGGTACTCAGCGCCACCAAGCACTGCCGGACATCACCAGCCGGCAAAACCCCCAATTCATCCCTCAGCTGTCCTGTTGATCCACCATCATCCACCATGTTAACCAAGGCAGTGATATTGTGTGTATAATTTTTTAATCCACTCAGTAATGTAAAGCTACCTGTGCCGCCGCCAATGACGACAATGTTTATACCCATCAGTTCCATAGCTTGACTATATCACGAAAAAAACTTACGTCAACGTACCCTTTGGTAGCGCCCATTCGAGAAATGGTTGCTGCTGGTGATTAACCGCGTTAATGATGTGCGCAGCCACTTTGGCTGGGTCATTGAAGAACAAATAATCAACTGGTAGCTCTCGGCCATTCCAGAACGGCGTTTTCATGGCGCCCGGCAAAAATAAGGCAACTCTCACGGATAATTTCTGCTCATCCGCCTGCATACCTAAGCTGCGCGCCAATCCTGCTTGAGCATGCTTGGTTGCAACATATACCGCTTCGTCAGCACGAGCTTTGACACTACTGGTTGAGCCGATGATGGTTAACACTGACTTCTGGTTTTGGCGAGCCATCCTACGCCACGCCCACTGCACCAACGGCAA
>CAUSYU010000030.1:0-4008 GCA_963536065.1 uncultured Candidatus Saccharibacteria bacterium | reverse complement strand
GCCATGGATGAAATTTGGCAAATTATCCGTGCGCTAAATCAGTACATTGAGCGTGTCCAGCCGTGGCAGGTTGCCAAAAAGCGCGCTAAGGACCCAGAAGCGGAAGCACATTTGGGCGAGATTTTGGCGTATGCTTGTGGTACGTTGCTGCAAGTGTCTGATATGTTGCGACCATTTATGCCGCAGACTGCCGAGAAAATTCACGAGATGTTCGCCAGCGGTGTTGTCCCGTCACAATTAACGCCACTATTTCCACGCAAATATCTCCACACGCCTGATCCACGTGCGCCAAAAGTAGAAACCCAAGGAAAATAACTATGAATTCAGTAGCGGAGCATCACACGGCGACAGATTTGCGTTTGATCGATTCGCATTGCCATGTGCACGACACTGAGTTCTTCACGGACAATCGTGAGGAGCTATACCAGCAGTCAATCGCAGCGGGCATCGGCATGATTTGTGTTGGCACTGACCAGCGCAGTAGTCATCAAGCAGTGGAATTTGCCGCGAATCGCGACTATACTTGGGCGGCAGTTGGCGTTCATCCGCACGACAGCAAAGATGGCTGGGGTGAGGTGGAGCAACTGCTTAAAAGTAGAGAGGATAATTCACCAATTGTGGCGATTGGCGAGATCGGGCTTGATTATTATTACAATCACAGCCCGCGCGATGTGCAGATCCAGGCGCTGGAGGCGCAGCTGCAGTTGGCGGTGGATTATGATCTGCCGGTTAGTTTTCATATTCGCGATGGCGCGCCCGACCAGCCGTCGGTGTGGGATGACTTTTGGCCGATTTTTGATAATTTCCATGGCGTACGCGGTGTTCTGCATAGCTTCACTGATACGCGTTGCAATTTGGAGAAGGGATTTGCCCGCGGGCTGTATGTTGGTTTGAATGGCATTAGCACGTTTACCAAAGACCAAACGCAGCGAGAATTGTTCGCTTCTGTCCCGCTGGAGCGATTATTACTAGAAACTGATGCGCCATTCTTGACACCAAAGCCATTTCGTGGTAAGATGAATAAGCCAGAATATGTGGAGTTGGTGGCAAAGTATTGGGCGGCGGAGCGCAAGCTGGCGCTTCACGACCTCGAAAAAGCAGCAACCGATAACACGGTAAAACTTTTTGGCTTGTAACAGTGGAGAAATATGCGAGAGAACAACACGGGTACGTACGACAAAGAAGTTAATGCGGCGTTGGAAGCTGCCTTGGAAAAGGCAAACACGCTGAATTTTGAGACTACTCCTGTCGGTCGTGCTGACGAGCTTGCTGCGCATCAAACTGCTGATGCTCGTTCACTATCAAGTGCTGCTATGCGTGGTAGTACAGGCGAGAGTGAGGCATCAAGCCTAGCCAAGTCAATGGAAGCCCCACAGACATTATTGATTGAATTTCCTAAACACCCCAAAGATCCCGTTGAAGCAGTGCGATATTCTAAGGAAATTGGTGAGTATCTGGCCAAAATGCGACAGACTAACTCTGTAACTAAAGCTGATTTTGAATTGGCAGCATAAGGAGGTTCGGTATATGAGTAAGATTCTTAAAAAAGCTGCAAGCCTCGTTTTTGCAGATGAATCAGTTAAGCCATTGATGCGAGTTCGACGCAAAGATCGACCAGCAAAGCCGCTGACCGAGCGGCAATTGATTCAGATGGAAAGCCAAATTGGTGCAACGATTTTTGGTGACAAGCCCGAACATGTGCAGCGCCGAGAATTTTTCAACTTGGATAAGAAAACCTGGATTTGGTATGAAGAAGTGGTTGGCGCTGATGGCAAAGTGCAAGAATTGACGACCAAATATGAAATCCAAGAAAAAGGCGTGTTGAAGGTCCAGCCAAACTACCAATACAGCTACCTGGAAGGCGAGGAATTACACAACTTTGTCTTGGCGGTGAAAGAGTATTATGAGCGTGTTTCGCGCAAATTGTATAAACAAGATCCAGACACTGGCAAACCTTTGCAGGTGGTATAATAGATAACAGTGAATGATAATTTGATATATCTTGATCATGCGGCGGCAACGCCGATGGACCCGTTGGTGGTTGAGGTGATGCAGCCCTATTTTTCTGAGAAATTTTTCAATCCATCCAGCCCATATGCTGCTGGTGTTTCAGTCAAGCGTGACTATCAAGCCGCCAAAGTGCGCATCGCCCAGGTTCTGGGTGTTGTTGCGGATGAATTGGTAATGACGGCTGGTGCCACAGAGTCGGTTAATTTGGCGTTTCAGGCAGCGCAGCAGACAACGTGCGCAGTTGCAGCCATCGAACACGCATCAGTTTTGTCAGCGGCTGGACGCTACACAGAACCAGTGTTGATTCAACCAGATCAGAAAGGGAGGATTACTCCAGAAGCAGTGAAACAGGTTCTCACTCCAGACGTTGGTTTTGTATCAATCGCTCTGGCGAATCATGAGCTAGGCTATGTGCAACCAATTGAAGAGATTGCTCGCGTTATTCAAGTAGAGCGCGAGCGGCGCCAGTCTGCCGGGGAGAGCACGCCGCTATTGTTCCATACTGATGCGTCTCAGGCGGCAGCGCTGTTGGATATAAAAGTGAAACGATTAGGCGTTGATTTATTGACGCTCAGCGCGGCAAAAGTCTACGGACCAAAACAGGTTGGCTTGCTATGGGTGCGCCCGGGCGTACATGTTGCGCCGACTATTGTAGGAGGTGGGCAGGAGCTGGGTCTTCGCAGCGGTACGGAGAATGTTGCTGGGGTGGTTGGTTTTGCTGAGGCTTTGGAATTGGCTGCCAAACGGCGCAAGGCTGAAGTGAAGCGACTGCAGGGATTGCGCGATGCTATGATTCAGAAAATGAAAGCTGAGCTGCCTGAAATGATCATTTCGTCTGATCGTAAAAAATCGTTGGCGAATTTTTTGAATATTTCTTTTCCGGGTTTGGACGCTGAACGACTGGTCTTTTTGTTGGAAATGCATGGTGTGATGGTGGCGACGGGTAGTGCCTGTGCCGCCAACTCCGGTACGCGTTCGCATGTGCTATCGGCTATCGGTTTGAGTGACTCAGATATTGATGGCAGTTTACGCATCACCCTTGGAAGGTTAAATGATGAAGTAGCGGTTATCCGAGCGGCCGAACTGATCATCCAATCAGTGCGAAAAGAGCGGGAGAGGATGCGATGATTCATCGATTGATTGGACTGGCTGTTGTTGTGGTGGTGATTATCATTGGCTTGACAATGTATCTAGCGCCAGACGATTTGGCGAAGTGTCCTAGCCCTGGCTCTGGTGAGTGTGCGACGGCTGATGCCATCGTAGCGGTTTCTGGTGGCGATACTGATGCACGAACTGACGAAGCGATTCGTTTATATAAGCAGAAATGGTCGTCATTACTCATCATGTCGGGTGCAGCAGCTGATAAGACGGGCTTGTCCAATGCTGAGGCTATGAAACGTCGAGCATTGTCACAGGGCGTGCCAGATAAGCATATTATCATTGAAGACCATTCTGAGACGACAAAACAGAATGCAGTTGAAGTAAAATCAGTCATCACTGCTCGCAAAATGAAGCGTATCATTTTGGTGACTAGTGGTTATCATATGCAGCGAGCTCGGTCTGAGTTTGCGGCGCAGGTGCCTGGGGTGGAAGTGCTGTCACACCCAGTCAGTCGTGATAAGCATTGGGGTGATATCTGGTGGCTGACGCCGTGGGGTTGGTGGTTGGCAGTTGGTGAATTGATCAAAATTGGCTTGTTTACCATCGGAGGAACACGCTGATGGCTCGGGTGTTCGTCGGTATGTCGGGTGGCGTTGATTCGTCAGTGGCGGCAGCGCTACTAGTCGAGCAAGGCCACGAGGTGACTGGCGTGTATATGAAAAACTGGTCGGAAGATTTGCCGGGCATGCACTGTCCATGGGCTGAGGATGTGGCTGATGCCAAACGCGTGGCCGTCGGGCTAGGAATTGATTTTCAGGTGTTTGATTTTCAGAAAGAGTATAAGCAAAATGTCGTTGACTATATGATCCGCGAATACCAAGCGGGTCGCACACCAAA
>CAUSYU010000029.1:0-4011 GCA_963536065.1 uncultured Candidatus Saccharibacteria bacterium | reverse complement strand
CTTCGCAATAAACTACGCGCTATGCAGGAGTTGCAGCGGCGGGTTTGTTTTGGCGACAAAGAATTTTTGGATATTTCGAAGGACAAGGCGCTGGCTGATTTGGCGAAATTGTTGGGTCTAAAAGATACCCCAGTGCGCATCGAGGGCTATGACATTTCGCATATGAGCGGGCGGCAAGTCGTCTCTAGCATGGTAGTGTTTACGAATGGTGCCAGCGACCGGGCGGAGTATCGCAAATTCAAAGTCAGTGAGAAAAATGATGACACGGGTAATATCCATCAGACGATTTTTCGTCGGCTGAGCGAGCGTCATCTGAAAAGTTGGGGTCGTCCTGATCTGCTGCTGATTGATGGCGGCAAAGGCCAGCTAGCGGCGGCTATCAAAGCGCGTGATGAGCGTGGCGTCACTGTGCCGATCGTCAGCATCGCCAAGCGCGAGGAAGAATTATTAGTGCACAAGACTGGTTCGCAAATTGATACGGCGTTCATCGAGCAAATGCGGTCGCAGCCATCGGCGAATATCGCTATTCATGAAGATAGTGACGTCTATGTGGTGAATTTACACCCAGGCCAGCGTAACGCCGGTTCGCATTCAAAAAACCTGCGAGCTAGCATGGAGCAAACTCGTCACGAACGTCCGACAGCGGACGAGAATATCCTTGCGACAACCGACATCGTCAAACTGTTCCAGCGCATTCGCGACGAGTCACACCGCTTTGCCGTGAGTTACCATACGGCGCTGAAGCGTCAGCAACAAGCGAAAAATCAGCTGGAGGAAATTCCTGGTGTGGGGCCAAAAACCCGCGCTAAATTGCTAAAAAAATTTGGCAGCTTCCGTAATGTTGTCAGTGCCACAGAAGATGACCTAGCGTCGGTGATTGGCCGGTCGCGTGCTCAAATTGTCCACAAATATGTTGCGGCACAGCGTACCAATAACTAAAACGCTTGTGCTATACTAGCAATATGAAACGCGGTTTTACTATTATAGAAGTGCTTGTTATGATATCGGTCATAGCCATTTTGACCACTATCGGAATCATCAGTTACGGTAATTGGCGCCAGAAGTCATTGCGCGATGCTATCACGGCTGATCTCAAAAGTGCAGCGCAGGCTATGGAGCAATACCGCAATTTTCACAATGCCTATCCAACACTACCCGCTGGCGCATCAATACCAAATTATAACGGCGGCCCTGTTCATGTATACATCCAGGGCGCTGACGGTAAAGAATTTTGTATTGAAGCAACGCGTGGCTCCCAGAAAATGCACATCACCAGCAAGAGTTCGAATGTGAGCGGTGGCGGCTGTTCGTGACGTCTAGCTATTGTGAAAATGCGAACAGATTATTATAATAAGTAGCAGTGTGATGAAACGGCAATTTTTTGTATTTCTATTCAGATGGGCTATGAACTCATTTGGCATCTGGATATCGTTGCGACTTTTAGGCACCATGTCGGATGGTGGCTTATTGACGTTTCTGCTGGCTGGTTTGATATTTTCCGTCATCAACAGTATGCTCAAACCGATCATTATCATCTTGTCACTGCCGGCAATTCTGTTGACCCTTGGTCTATTTACATTGATTATCAATGGTCTCATGGTCTACCTCGCTATTGTGCTGGCTCCAAACGTTTCCATAACATTTGGCGACGCAATTATTGCCGGCATCATCCTTAGTTTGGTAAACTATATAGTAAGTAGTGTGGTTGATTTACGGACTGCGCAAAAAGAACAGGAGAGTTAGATGAATTTGGAACAACTTTTACCATATATCACATTAGGATCAGCATTTTTGATGATTATTACCATTTTGTTGCAACAGCGTGGCGCTTCACTTGGCGCAGGGTTCGGATCTTCTGGTGAATTGTTTACGACACGCCGTGGTTTTGACAAGAATTTGTTTGACGTTACCATCGTTCTGGCTGTAGTTTTTGTGCTATCAATCTTGGCTAGTTTGGTCTTGCCGGGGCTTAAAGGCTAGGTTGTCGTCATGACAGAGGCTGGAGGCAAGCCGTCTTGGAAGCGGTTCCAAAAAATGAGCGCTTCTGGGAAAAGCTTAAATCGTCGAGCTGTGAAGATCGAAAAGGGCGTCATCAAGCACGCACATAAGTTCGTGACATCCCGTCTCGACAGATTGACAGAAGTCCGCCGAGAAGTTATCGGTTGGGCAGTGCTATTGATGATATTGGTTGGCCTGAGTGCAGGGCAATGGACTATTTTTCGTGCAGCCTACACGAAGGATGCACCTCAGGGAGGTGGCACATATTCAGAGGGAGTTTTAGGATCGCTGGAAACCCTCAACCCCTTGTTTGCGCGTTCTAATGCAGAACGGTCTGCTGCGAGGCTAATGTTCGCCAGCCTCTATCAATACGACAATACTGGACACCTCAAGGGGGATTTAGCAAAATCAATCGCCATTAACGGCACCGAGACTGAATATACGATCACTCTGAAAGATAATCTTCACTGGTCTGATGGCCACTCATTGACAGTCGATGACGTTATATTTACGGTTAATCTTCTAAAAAACCCCAAGGTTGGCGCTTCAACTGACGGTTGGGCATCTATCAAAGTTCGGAAAACTGCCGACAACACTGTAACATTTGTAACCCCATCCACCTATGCACCATTTTTGCATACGTTGACGTTCCCAGTTGTTCCAAAACACGTGTTGGAACATGTAGCGCCGGCTACTCTGCGCGACCACTCGTTTGGACGCTCACCTGTCACGAGCGGACCATTCAAATTTCGACTTTTGCAGACAGATAACCGGGAAAGTGGCAGAAAAGCTGTCCATATGACGGCAAATGAAGCATATCACTTTGGTAAGCCAAAGTTAGACCGCTTCCAGCTGTACGCATATGCCTCACTGGATGAGATCACAAAGGGCTTGAGAACTAGTGAAATCATGGCCACGCCAGAGCTAACCTATGCTTCTCAGCCAGAAAACGTCAAGAAAATGTATGACATGAAAGCTTATGAAACCCATAATGGGGTGTACGCATTGTTCAACAGCAAGAGTCCGATTCTTCAATCTCCATCCATTCGCAAAGCTTTGGTGCAGTCAGTCGACATCATTGCGCTTCGCAAAAAGATGTCACAAAAAACAGGCGAATTGACAGGACCGATTTTGCCGGAACACACTGAAGCAGAGCTGGAACGGCCGTTAACCCGTGATGTAGAAGCAGCCAAAAAGGTACTGGACGCAGAAGGTTGGACGGTGTCTGGCGGTGTGCGTAAAAAGGGCGATCAGCCACTGAAACTGTCAGTTGTTTCCTTGCAGGGTTCTAAATATGAAAATGCAGCTAATTCGTTGGCTGAGACATGGCGAAATGAGCTCAATGCTGAGGTGGAAGTCAAGATTGTTGATGCAACAGATGCTAATCAGGATGTTCTCAGGTCGGTGTTGCAGCCGCGTAATTTTGACGTCTTGATATATGAGCTGGTGCTTGGCGGTGACCCAGACGTCTATGCGTATTGGCACTCGTCACAAGACCAACGCGATCAACGAGGTTTGAATTTTGCAAACTATAATGACGCCATTTCAGATGACGCATTAGTCGGTGGTCGTGGTAAGCGTTCTCCAAAACAGCGCACGGATTATTATCAATCATTTGTACGGCGCTGGCAAGCATCGGCTGCGTCACTGCCGCTGTACCGTCCAACAGTTGAATACATCAAACTACCATCAGTCCAGGCTGTAACGCAAAATACTCGACTGGTTTCGCCAACTGATCGCTTTGCTGACGTGATCTATTGGACAGTTCGCCAAGATTCAGTTTACAAAACGCCATAGTGTCAGGTATAATGATGACAGTCGTGCGGGCGTGGCGGAATTGGTAGACGCGCTAGCTTGAGGGGCTAGTGAACTTAGGTTCGTGGAAGTTCAAGTCTTCTCGCTCGCACCAAATGGAATTATTTGATTTTACTATGACAGACTTGTCACAAAATGATAAACCTCAAGTTCGTCAAATTATTAAGACTCTGACTGGTGTTTTGGTAACAGTTTGGC
>CAUSYU010000028.1:0-4126 GCA_963536065.1 uncultured Candidatus Saccharibacteria bacterium | reverse complement strand
TAGCCAGGGAGGGGCTGGACAGTCATTTTTTCAGTCATTTCGTTATATTATAGCATTTTACAGAGATACCGTCGAATCACCGTGTTAGTTTATATTCCTCACGGAGTATACGACGTGTGCATATCAACTCGCCTCGAAGGTGAGGCTAATGGATACATATAGGGCAGTTCTCTGTTTGGCACAATATCATAATATCGACGATACCGGTCGTCATTAAATTCAGACTCATTACCCTTAACGAAATGTAGCGCTGGATGGTTCCTCGAAGTAGTACCACGCTTCACCAATAATCCAACATGCGACCACGTTTCCGACGTGACGTCTGGCTCCAGCCCGTACTTAGCAAGCAACAAGGCAATGATAGGTTTGCGGATGACCGAGGTAGTTCCTGGTTCAAGACCAAGCGCAGGAGTTACCTCCTCAAAGAAATATTCCAACATGGACGTGCCAGCCCGATAGTCAGATGGAGCATCACGAAACAGCATGCCAGCGAAGCACGCCTTTTTGCCAAGCCTCGCATAACTAAGCCGCGCCATGGGCTTATCCGCATTTTCCCCAAACATAATTCTTTCTACTCCAGACGGCGCAGTTCGCGCATGAGCTGGAACGCGGTCTCCATTGGCAAACGTAATTGGCGGTAACTCATTCATAGCTAATCATAATATTTTCTTACTGTCACCGTATCGCTCGTCCCTTTGAGGACAGCGATAGTGCCGTCAAGCAATGACTCGACAGCTATCTGTGACAGATTATCAGATTATACTATACCATCTTAAGTTAATTATGTCTATGAAATAAACGATTCTACTGATTAGCATACCGCTCAATACGCTCAGCCCGCAGAGTTAGCACCTCAGTCAAGCCTTGCAAATATGCCGTATACTGCTCAACAGTCTGAGGTAACGGTGACGATTGAAAATTATCAAAATCTGTTAGTATGTTAACTTGGTATTCGTCATCAACAAAATCTTGCAACAAGAAAAAATCGACATAGCCCCGAAAATCACCAAACCACTCAAAAAAGTCACCATAACGATCAAAAACATCAATCAGCGGACTGTCTTCACCCTGATACCAGCGGGCAATACACTCTAACGTCAAGTCAAACCGATCACCAATTTTGCGATGCCAGCCTCTCGCACGATTGATGGTCTGCGTTCCGCCGCGTAGCTCGCTGGGGAAAATAATCTCCGAACCGATGCGCCAATCAATATTATCTATTGCCACTAGAACATCTCGTGGGGTCTGTTCAACAATCAACTTATTACGCTTCCAAGCTTCAAAGGTAGCTACTATATTATCACTTGAAACAGGAATCTGACACCGACCGCTACTGGCGATCAAGTACGACCCCTCATCTAGCATAGTCAGTTGACGACCATTAGGCAGTGGTTTAGTCCACAACTTAGCGTGATAGCGTTTTAACGTCAGGCTGTGCTTATCTGGATCTTTACCATTAGCGTCTCGCCGACAATCAAACCAAGGATCAATCATCACTAGCCCACATATTTTTTCAACGTCACCGTATCGCCCACCCGCGCTTCACGCGTGGTTTTGAGGTTGGTGACAATGTAGCCAATTTCACCGGTATCCAGCGACGGGTCGGGGATCATGCCGGGACTGAGATGGCCGACCTCCAGCGCCAAGCCGTTCGCACCAGTTGCCATCATGTGAATCGCTTCGCCTTTTTTGATCTGGCCGTCAACCACCCTGACGTACAAAATCACCCCGCGGTAATCATCATAATAACTATCGAAAATCAGCGCCCGAGTCGGGAGATCAGCCGGCGCAACATCAGGATGCTCAACCGCCAGTGGCGAAGTCGGCGCCGGGATTCGCTCAACAATCGCCTCCAAAACTTGATCAACATTCTGTCCCGTTTTGGCAGAAATATGAATAATGTCACTTTCATCGCAGCCCAGCAAATTGATCACCTGCTTGGACACCCGCGGCACATCGGCAGCTGGTAAATCAACCTTGTTCAGCACCGGAATAATTGTGAGGTCCTGCTCCATCGCCAAGTACACATTCGCTAACGTCTGCGCCTGAATACCCTGACTGGCGTCAACCACCAACACCGCCCCCTCACAAGCCTGCAACGAGCGACTAACTTCGTAACTAAAATCAACGTGGCCAGGCGTGTCGATGAGATTGAGATCGTACGGTCCAGCTGGCGGCAATCCTTCCGGTGAATCGATAGCCCTGTCGCTGGCGCTGCCTGCGACATTCGATTCAGAGGAGGCGGTTGCCGCTGGCTGGCGGTAATGGTACTTCATCCGCACCGGCGCCAGCTTAATGGTAATTCCTTTCTCACGCTCCAAATCCATGCTATCCAACAGCTGCGACTTCATCTCGCGCTTCTCCACTGTCCCCGTCATCTCCATCATCCGATCAGCCAGCGTCGACTTGCCGTGATCGATGTGAGCGATGATGCAAAAATTGCGGATAGCTTCCATCAGCGTCGTTTCCCGTCCAAACGCACAAACAAGAACTTATTCACTTGCCTGATGATCGGCTCAACTTCTGGCAATTTGAGCATCCGCGACATCAGACCATAAGCCAAGAAACTCACACCAGCGATAATCATAAACTTCGGAAAGGCTGAGAAGAAGCTGCTGTCGCTCTCGCGAAATGGCAACACCTGTAACATCAAATAACAAACGATTCCTGCTACCGTTGATGCCACGATCATACGCAACACCGCCGCCACGAACGAAGCGTCAAACAAGTGTGGAATTCGTTTTTCTAACACAACAAATAAAATCACTACCTCAATGACAGCCACTGTCGACTGTGCCCACGCCAGTCCATAGGCGCCCATTTTCAGCACCATTGATAAGACAATTGCCAGTACCACATTCAAGCCAATAGCCGCAAAAGAGATGTTTAGCGGTGTTTTTGTATCCTGCTGTGCGTAAAATGCCCGAGCCGCCATGTGATAAATAGTACGGAACAGAATTGCCACAACCAGACATCCCAAAATACCCGCCATCATCGGATCTCCGGTGTTGCGGATAAAGTGAACAACATACCCTCGAGTAAAGAATGTTATGACAGAGACCGGCAAGGCCATCCAAATGATCACCCGCAGCAATTGACGCAAATCTTTCTGAAACAAATCCTGGCGATTATTGCCCAAATGCTCGGTCAACTGAGGAAAAGCTGCGTTAGAAACCGCCACACCGATGAGGTTGATCGGCATCATGTGCAGTGTTAAAGCCTGCTGATAAGCACGAATAACACCATCACCCAGTCGGGAAGCCAAGTTCACTTCCACGAGGCTAACAGCATAGTCCATACCCTGGTCAACCGAACGCGCCGGTAGTAAACTCAACACTTTGCGGAAGCCACGATTGCGCCAGTGCAGTTTAAACTCATAGTCAAATCCCAAACCGACCAACCCGACAGCACTAACGATGAGCTGCATTACCGAACCAAGCACCACACCAAGCGCCACGCCCATGATGCCGCCCTCAAAGATCTGCCAACCAAAGATATTGATACCATTCGTAAACCAGACGGTACCGATGATGATACCAATATTATAAATCATTGGCGCGAGGGCATAAAAGGTGAAACGCCCCACCGCTTGCTGAATGCTAGCGATGACGGCAGCGATTGCAAAGATAAATGGGTTGACAGCGATCACCCGCATCATACTGACTGCCAACGCATGACCTGATTCGCTCATCCCCGGCGCAATGAAATAGCGCATCAATGGATCGGCAAAAATGATGATGAGCACACTGGCAGCCAGGGTGGTCAACGCCATAAAATTAATCATGCTGGAGCTAATCTGCCAAGCTGACTGTTTATTTCCCTTGGTCCACCGCTCATTAAACACCGGGATGAAGGTCACACTCAGCGCGCCAGACACCAAAATAGCAAACATAAAGTCCGGCACCATGAACGCTGCGGTGTACGCATCAAGGCCAACGACATAGCCCGCCAGCCCCGCTTCCTTATTGGGCATATAAGCAGCATTCAGCAAGCGGTCGCGCCAAAATCCCAGCAGACTACTCAGCAGCATGGATCCTGCCAATAGACTGGCTGCCAATTTCACGGTCAGCCGCTGATTCACTTTGGTGACTGCTTGCCGAACTCGCCCCATAATCGATTATGCGTG
>CAUSYU010000027.1:0-4245 GCA_963536065.1 uncultured Candidatus Saccharibacteria bacterium | reverse complement strand
ACAAACAATAAACCACCTAAAAAGATGGTTTATGTTCCGGGTAAGTTAGTCAACGTTGTTATTTAGGCTGTGCATCTACAGGGAAGAATTCTTTTATACCATCACCGTTAACGTCTTCTCTGACGACAGTGACTGTGTCTCCTACTTTGGAGATGTTGTAGGTAGTGCCAGTATTTTCTGAGTTAGTATGCCGTACTTCCTGACTGGCCTCTGCTATCACGCCGATATTAAGGTTCTTTTGATCTGCGGACCAACCTTCTCGCTCGCCGACCTCTTCCGCGGCTCGCTGCGTGGCAGAATTAACCGAGTCGCCGTCTTCTAGGGTGACAGTAGCGGTATCCTTATCGTCTAATACCGATGGGTTTTCATGGACTGCGTTAACAAAATCAACAGCGTTTTGTTCTGCAGTGGCGGCAGGGTTGTCTGGTGTTGGTGTGCCAGACCTACCTTCCCACGGATATGAGCCAACACCAAACCCGGTGACAGCCAGGGCTAACATTGCAACGGTTCTTCGTACTCTTTTGCCTGCTTTCCCTTTTTCTTTTTCTGTAAAACTTGTTTTTGGTAATCGTTCGCTATTCATAGTTAGTATAATAGCATAAGCAGCATAAAAAGTCAAGTATATTGTGAAATATCCCAGTCTATACTCTTGAGAAAAATCGTAAAAACCGTTATAATAAAGCCCAAGTGTTAATATAAACTGATAAAGGAGAGATTATGGCACAACCTAAAAAACAGAGCAGCCCGCGAAAAACTGGCCTGCGCCGCAGCCACTTGGTATTGAAATTAGCTCGCCGTGTAAACGGTTCTTCACCAGTTAAAGCCTGGACAACCAAGCGCGAAACTGGCAAAAAAACGAAATAGTAGTAATATAACCCGAACAGGAACGTTTTACGCATGGCTTCAAACCGTCATTTAGGACGAATCGTCGCTCTTCAGACACTGTATGAATATGAATTTCGCCGTGAGGTTGGAGACGAAACAGTCGAATATAAAGACATTCTTGAGAGAAATCTTGATAAATACAAATCATCAGTCGAGGATGTCGATTTTGTAGACAAGCTGGTGCGCGGTGTGATCTCGGTGCAGCAGGAACTTGATGAGCAGCTACGTCCGTTAGCCCCCGAATGGCCAATTGAGCAGATCGCGCGAATTGACCGGGCAGTCTTGCGATTGGCACTATATGAGCTCAATCACGCAAAAGACGCACCTCCAAAAGTGGTCATCAACGAAGCAGTCGAATTAGCCAAAGCGTTTGGTTCGGATAACTCAGGGAAATTTGTAAACGGTGTGCTGGGTACGGCATATCGCTCCCTCCAAGAGGATGCCGATGACAAAGGACAATTTTAGCGGAATACGCAAATATTTTAGCGGACATAAAAAGCCATCAATTCAGGAAATCGTGCGCGAGCCGACGGCTGGTGGCGTGGTGTTTCGCCGCAATAAAAAAGGTGAAGCTGAATTTTTGTTGTATCAAGACGCACGCGATCGCTGGACTATTCCAAAGGGACACATTGAGCCAGGTGAGACGGCGCAGGTCACTGCCAAGCGAGAGATCGGTGAAGAGACTGGCCTGAAAAAGATTGAAGTTTGTGGCTGGCTGGGTAAGGTCAATTTTCGATACCGACGGATTGATAAATTGGTGCTGATGACGACACAGGTATATCTAGTCAAGGCACTTGACCCAAATGAAAAATTGCAAAAAGAAGCGTGGATGAATGGTCTCAAATGGTTTTCATTTCACGAAGCTTTGGACGAAATTGAATATGAGGATATTGGCAAATTGATTTTGCTCGCCATGAAACGTATCAGACAGGAGAATTTGTAGATGAGTGGGATGAACACCGCGCCATACCAAGAATTTGCGCGCGAGAAGCTGGGTTTTGAGTTTACAAAGTTGGATCTTTTGATCACTGCGCTGACACACCGCAGCTATGTCAACGAGCACCGAAAATCAGTCCACGAGCACAATGAACGGCTGGAGTTTTTGGGCGACGCGGTGTTGGAACTGGCGGTGACCGAATATCTGTTTGCTCATTTCTCTGAGCCAGAAGGTATTTTGACAGCATGGCGGGCGGCACTGGTGCGCACAGAGAGCATCGGTGATGCGGGCGACAAACTGGGTTACGGACCGCTTATTCGCATGTCAAAGGGTGAGAAAAATGGTTCAGACCGGGCACATTTGCAGATTTTAGCCAACGCGTTTGAGGCGGTCATCGGCGCGATCTATCTGGAGCGTGGCTTTGATGACGCACGTGATTTTATCCATACACACATCATCGTCAAACTAGATCACATTTTGGAAACTGGCAGTTGGCGCGATCCGAAGTCTCATTTGCAGGAGGTTTCGCAGCGGCTAGATGGACAAACGCCGGTTTATAAAGTGCTGGGCGAAGAAGGGCCTGACCACGACAAAGTCTTTAGGCTGGGTGTGTTTGTCGGTGACCGTTTGATGGGTCAGGGCAGTGGCCCTTCCAAACAAGTTGCCCAGCAGGCAGCGGCTCGAGCTGCGTTGGCAGAATATCGGCGGCTGACCGATGAATCAGAAAGCGGTTCCTGAGCCTGATTCTGTTATTGCTCGTGCTAAAACGTTTATGATATACTAGCTATACAGTTTAATTCCGAAGGAGGGGCAGAATGTCAACGATTGACCAGCAATTTGTGGAATACATCATTAAATCACTTGTGGAGCATCCGGATGATGTTGTCGTTGAGCGGTTGATTGATGAAAAAGGCGTACTGTTGACGTTGACTGTCAATCCTGAGGACTTGGGCCGAGTGATCGGTAAGCGCGGTGGCACTGCACAAAGTGTTCGCACTTTGTTGCGGGCGTTGGGCACGAAAAATGACGCACGTTACAATTTGAAAATCGTCAACAATGATGGCTTTACTGGCGCGCAGAGTAGTGGAGATGGCACATCTTCTAAATCTGCTGTGGAAAAGCCAACAGAGGAGGCTGTGGAAAGCCAATCTTCCTACGCAGAAAATGCTCGAAAAGAGCTTGCAGAACTAGACGACCTTGATATATAATAAACGTAGTTCAAGCACAGACAACATGCGAGAACAGCTCTATGCGAGCAATGGGTAACCATTGAGAGCCTTATTTGTGCTAAAAAACCGCCCCGTGATGAGGCGGTTTTTTGGGTCTTGATTTAGATCTACTGATTAGAAATAAGGTGGCTCCACGAAATTAGCATCTGGTGCTGGATTTTCTCGCATATAGGAGGTTACTTTTCCGTCAGCGTTTTTATTGACTATGTAACCGCCCGTGTCATTAGGGTCTATTACGGGGTTGATCTTGTGGTCTGGGTCTGGGGTCTCACACACGATGGTCCAAGATTCGCCATCTCCAACCAGATAGTTGCCTGTGTAGCAAAGAGGGTGAGGAAGTTCGGTTGCGGCGTCTTTCCTTCCTTCCTTTGACTTACGAACCGTGACATTCCAATCAATGGTATATGTTTTATCATCTCGGGTTTCATCGACAATATCGTAAAGCCAATTTTGCGGATTACCTTTTTGTTCTTCTTCTGATAGTTTTCTTTCTTCAACTTCTCCAGCAATTCGAGCATCATTTTCTTGACTAGAGTCAGCGTCCATAGACCAGGTTTGACAGCCAATAGTTACTCTATCTACGTTTCCGGTGCCGCCCCTGCCGTTGACGTCATTTTCGTTTGATAATATTCCAGGTTTACCGAAATGTGATTGTCCATCACAGGCTATAGCGACAGACATTTTGTACATGTCGGGCTGTGGTTCAGCTGAACAGCCACCAACGCCAAAAGCAAGAGCGCCGGCAGTAGCGCTGGCTGCTATTTTCCCGGCATAACTAACGACTTTATCACGCAGAGAGTTAGATTGTCGTAATGTTTCCTTCATAATAAAAACTCCTTTAATTTGTTAGCCATGATTTTACACTAAAATTAGTTTTTAGTCAAGTGTATGTTAAAATTTGAGAGATGAGAAAATTTCAAGTGATTACATTGTTCCCAGAAATGTTGACGGGCGTGTTTGGTAGTTCCATGATGTGGAAAGCGCAAAAAGAAGGTTTAGTGAGCCTGGAGACGATTGATTTGCGTGAGTTTGGCCTGGGGCCGCGGCGGCAAGTTGATGACACGCCATATGGTGGCGGTGATGGCATGCTGCTGATGATTGAGCCGCTGTGGAGCGCGGTGATGCACGCCAAGAGCCAGGATCCAACTGCTAAAGTAGTCATCATGACGCCACGTGGCACCAGATGGAAGCAGT
>CAUSYU010000026.1:0-5010 GCA_963536065.1 uncultured Candidatus Saccharibacteria bacterium | reverse complement strand
ACGCATTGGTGCGTATTCAGCAAAAACTGGGGCTGGATTTCCCAAGCCGAACGCTTATCATGTGCGAAGATTATTTTCACACTGAGGGTCGAGACCTCAGCAGTTTGATTGATATGACAGGGAATACAGTCTTGGCTGGCACGGTTGTTAGCGTCATCGGCTCAGTGCTCATCACTGAATATGACGGGCAACTACTGGCGTATAACGTGAAAAGGTTTATCGGACACCGGGCGCAAACAGCGCAGGGTACGGTTGATTTTGAGATACCTAACACGCAACTGACGCTGTTTTGACAGAACATGGTATAATATGAAAAACGGAGTTTATATATGAGTAGCAACCACGCAAGCAAAAGGGTTTTTATTTATGGCGATTCTAACGTCTGGGGAGACACGTTTGTGGGGCCGCGAGTGCGGTATAGCGACCGATGGGTCAACCGCCTAAAGCGAGAATTACGAGGCAAAGCGCACATCATCGCCGACGGACTATCGGGCCGTGTAGCGGGAGATTTCTGCCAGGTAAAACTATACAAAAATGGCAAACATACGTTTGCAGAAGCTTTGCAACAGGCGGGCAATGTGGATATCGTCATCATCGCCCTTGGCACTAACGACTTACAACAGCAATACGGTAGGACCGCGCAAGCTATCATCCAAGATTTAATAGATTATCAAAAATTGACTCACGGTGCTAACATCATATATGTCCTACCACCAGCATTTTCAACTGGTGAAGATTCTGGTCCAGAATTCACCGAACAATCAGAAGCTATACGACAAGAAATCTTGCAGAATAAGGAGGCGCTTGGTGAGTACATTGAGCTGCCGTTCATACCACTGTCTGATGGTATTCATTTTTCAGCAAAAGGACATCGCTTAGTGGCGCGCGTTGTTAAGCAAGCTTTGAAAGCGAGGCAGGTATGAGCAAGGGAAAGAAACCGCTCTTACAGACCATAGGTCGGGAAATGGCAATTACTACTCATGGCTTTGACGACGTACCAGAAGGCCCGAATGTATTCGTCGCTAATCATGCTTGCATGCGCGATATCTTTGCCATACCAGCAAGTCTGCCGGAGGACTGCGACGTTGTTATTAGTTCATGATTGGCGTATAAAAATAGTTCTGTGGGCACGGCAGTGCGACGATTGGTTATAGAAAATGCACTGCATACGATACCACTTGAAGTACACGGCGGAAAAGAATATTTGAAAGCTGGGCTCGAAATGGCCAGACGAGCGTTACTTGACGGACGCTCACTGCTCATCTTTCCAGAAGGTGCATACACAGGTGACGCTCAGGTAACCAAAGGGCGAACGGGTGCGTCACGAATTTTATTTGACGCAAATGTAGGGGGGGTGGAGCCTAACTTATTGCCAGTAGGTATTCGCTACGAGCCGTGGCCTACTGATCTAGATGCATACATGCCGCAAGATGAGCAAATCCACGTTACTCTGGGTGGCCCTATCGACTATACAGCAGCGTACAGACATTATGTCACTTCAACAGATCACGAATCTCGACGCCAGGCCCTACGTGCACCGATAGACATGGCTATGCGGGCCATCGCAGAAGCAGCTGACTTGCCGTATATTGACAAGCCAATAGAACTGTGGCCAAGAAAGACCATGATTTTAGAAAGTGGCGAAGAAGTGCCCATCCCTAACCGCTAAATAGCTTACTAATCCCACACTTTGCGCTATAATACATAAGTAATGAGTCAAGCACTGTACCGCAAATATCGCAGTCGTAGCTTGGACGAGGTGTTGGGGCAAGATCACGTGACCAACATTTTGCGCCGAGCGCTGAAGCAGGGGAAAATCGCCCATGCGTATTTGTTGACGGGTCCGCGCGGTGTGGGCAAAACCAGCGTGGCACGGATTTTGGCGCATGAAATTAATAAGCTGCCGTACAATGAGGAAGCCTCGCACCTGGATATCATCGAAATTGATGCTGCCAGCAACAACGGCGTCGACGACATCCGCGCCCTACGCGAAAAAGCACAAGTCGCACCCGTTTCCGCGCCAAAGAAGATCTACATCATCGACGAAGTCCACATGTTGTCCAAACCTGCCTTCAACGCGCTGCTGAAGACTCTGGAGGAACCGCCAGCGCACGTAGTATTCATCTTGGCGACCACCGACGCCGACAAATTGCCCGCCACCATCCTCAGTCGCGTCCAACAGTTTTTCTTTCACCCCATCTCAGTCGACGTCATGGCACGCCAGCTGACGGCCATCGCCGAAAAAGAGGGCTTTGCCATCGAGGCGGACGCCGCACGACTAATCGCTGAACGTTCGCGCGGTGGATTTCGCGATGGCATCAGTATGCTCGATCAACTATCAATTTTAGCTACATCCGACCAGCCACTGACTACCGCCATGGTTACGGAATATTTGGGCTTGAGCGACGCAGCCACGCTAGAAGAACTCCTTGATGTGTATCAATCAGAGGATACTGCGCGCATCCTTAGCATTCTGCAAGAGTTAGAGCAAAGTGGCATCAGCCCGACTGTGGTGTCGCACCAGCTATTGTCAATCGCTCGCGCCAGACTTCGCACAAATCCAGAGCTTGTTGAGCTCATCCAGCAGCTCATCGAAGTTGATCGCCACCCACACCCCGACCTGAAATTATTGACTATTTTCATGAAACATCACGCTCAACCAGCCGCACCAAAGAAAACGGTTGCTCAAGCTGCCACCGCAACGCCAACCGTCATCTCGACACCAGTCAAGCCAACCCCATCGGCAAAAAAATCACCGAAAAATCAAAACGTCAAGTCAACTGAACCAGCCCAAAAAACGTCCGAAAGCCAAGATACCAAGCCAGCTCAGCCAGCTAAAAAGTCGTCCACGAAACCACGTAAATCTGATGCGCCACTGGAGCTAGATTGGCACAAGGTGATCGAACAAGCCAAGGAAAAATCAGTCGGCCTATCATCACTGCTCCAGAAAAGTCAGTGGGCGTTTGACGGAGATAAACTAACTATTTTTGCGGGCAGTGCATTTTACAAGAAAAAATTGGATGATGCCAAAAATCGACCGCTACTAGCAGAAATCATCACTGCAGAGGCGGGGATGGAGCTGGAAGTTGATATAATTGGAGAGAAGAAACCACCTGAAGACGAAAAATTGGCGGAAATCGCTGCTATGATGGGCGGTGGCGAAGAAGTGAAGTTGGAGGAATTATAAATGAGTGAAGCAAGTCAACATACATCATCTGGTAAATTACCGCCGCAAAATTTGGATGCCGAAAAGAGTTTGCTGGGCGCAATATTGATCGACGAAGAAGTCTTGGCGGATGCGACTGAACACGTGCATCCTACTGATTTTTATGATAAAAATCACGGACTGATTTTCGCCGGGATGATGCGCTTGTTTGAAAAGCATAAGCCAGTCGACCTATTGACCTTGACTGATGAGCTCAAACGTAAGGATGAATTGGACCTCATCGGTGGCTCAGCGTATCTGACAGAGCTCACCAACTACGTGCCGACCGCTGCACACGCTGAAGCCTATGCCGAGATGGTGGCACAAAAAGCCGTACGACGCCGACTCATCAAAGCCAGCGCCGACATCACTGAGCTTGGCTACGACGAATCGACGACCACTCAGGAGCTATTGGAGAAGGCCGAAGCTGAACTATTTAGCGTTTCCGACCAATCACTCAAGCAAGATTTGATTAGCCTGGAAAATATTCTGACTGACAGCTTTGACCGAATCGAAGAATTGCACCGTAACAAAGACACGCTCCGTGGCATTCGCACTGGTTACCGCGACCTCGACAACATGACCGCTGGGCTGCAGCGTTCCGACTTGATCATCCTGGCGGCTCGCCCAGCCATGGGTAAGACCACACTGGTGACCAACTTGGCGTACAACGTGGCGACAATTGAGAAAAAGCCGGTACTGTTTTTCAGCCTCGAGATGAGTAAAGAGCAATTGGTTGACCGCATGCTCGCAGACGCTTCAGGAGTTGACAGCTGGAATATTCGCACCGGAAACTTGAGTGATAACGATTTTGCCAAATTGTCTGAGGCCATGGGCGAGATGGCCGAAGCGCCGATTTACATTGATGATACGCCAGGCCTCAGCATTTTGGAAATGCGCACCAAAGCTCGCCGCCTGGCGCATGAAGGCGAAATTGGCCTGATCATCGTCGACTACTTGCAGCTGATGCAGGCCACCAACAATCACAACGGCAACCGCGTCCAGGAAGTGTCGGAAATTTCCCGCGGCCTCAAGTTGATCGCTCGTGAGCTTAACGTGCCACTAATCGCCCTGAGTCAATTGAGCCGTTCGGTTGAGTCGCGCACCCCGCCAATTCCACAGCTGGCCGACCTGCGCGAATCCGGCTCCATCGAGCAGGACGCCGATATCGTCAGCTTTATCTACCGTCCAGGCTACTACGAACCAGACAATCCAGAGGTTCAAAATATCACCGACCTCATCATCGCTAAGCACCGTAACGGTCCTGTCGGCAAAGTTCAGTTATACTTCCACCCAGAACGCCTCCGCTTTATGAGTCTCGACAGACGACACGATTAACAAACCATGCTATAATAAACCGCAGTGAAAAAGAAAACTCTGTCTCATCTGTTTCTTTACCGTTGGCGCTATCTTTGGGGCTACAGCGCTTTGATATTGATATTTTCTGCAGTCATTAGCGTAGCGTTGTTGTACGCGCCAGGTGGCATCAGTCAGTCAGAAATCAACATGGTCGCACGAACCAACTTGCTGATGGAAGGCAATTGGTCCATCGTCAATCTGCCACTACACGCGTTCCAAGCAGCACTGTTCTTGCTATTTGGTGTCAGCACACTCACCATCAAGTTACCAGCCGTCACACTGATGTGTTTGGCAGCTCTGGCACTCTTTTTCCTCCTCAGGCACTGGTTCAAACCAGGTATCGCCGTGCTGTCACTTTCTCTCATGATCGCTACTGGTCAATTCATCTACTTAGCACAAAGCTTCACCCCTGGCATCATCTACATCACCACGGCGTCATTGATTTT
>CAUSYU010000025.1:0-5205 GCA_963536065.1 uncultured Candidatus Saccharibacteria bacterium | reverse complement strand
ACGCGGGACAATGGAACAGATGAAACAAGCTGTTACAAGTCTCGCGTTTTTGATGGTTATTGCTGGTGTGATTGTCGGGTCCTCGGTTGTCGTGAAAGCTCTTGATGGTCAAGCCGAATCTGCAAATGGAATTGATGCCATCAAAGCCAATTGCCAGGATATCCGTGGAAATCTCAGTCGACTGCATTATAGTGACGCAATTTTACGAGTAAACACCGGTCAAGCGTACAATGATATTTCTTCGCGCCTGATGGCACGCATGAACGGTCGCTTAGCAGTGAACAAGATTGATGCTGCAGACCTCGTTTCTTTGACGAGTCGGTTTGAAAAGGGTCGGTCATTGTTCTCCTCTCGGTATAATGAATATGAATCTGCCTTGGCGGCGCTTCTGAAGATTGATTGCAAAAATCAGCCAACTGATTTTTATGCTCAGTTCAACATTGCTCGTGATGCACGGCTCAAATTGTCATCATCAGTTCGCGAGCTCAACGACATTATCGCTGAGTATGGCACTAAAGTCGAAAAGATAAAGGAAAAACTCAAGTGATACGCCAGCAAATAATGGAGCATAAATTGCCGGCATTTATCGCAGGTTCGGTGTTGCTAGCTGCGATCTTGGTGACTTTGTCGATGTTTATCTACTATGCGTCAGGAGCTTCGCGGTTGGATTTGAGCCGCCCAGAGTACAAGTCGATGCGCTCAAAGATCGATCAGGGCAAGGCGCTAGACGAGGGATTTTCGGCGCAGGGTGAAATCACCAAATCAACCATAGACGAATTTATGAAGCTGTACAAAGCAGAGGCTGAAAAAACTACAAGCTCGCAGAATTTTTCAGTTGATGCGCTAAGTGACGCTAGTCTAGGAATTACCCAAAGTCAGTCAAACCAATAACTATTTTTTCAACGGTCCATTGGTGGTAAGCGGTAGCGTGGCTAGTTTGATGTCGTTATTTTCGAACTCACGCAGCAGTCGCCGCCGCATTTCTGAAGTGACACTCCATTGGTCTGAGGGCTGAGTTTTACCAGCAATGATCACCTCAACGGAATGTCCAGTGATGTCGCCGAGAGAGGTAAATTTTGGTGGGTCGATGATTTTTCGTTTCCAGGATTTTTCCAGTGACAGTTTATAGCCAATGTCATTGATAATTTCGGTGGCGGCTGAGATATCAACTGACGGATCAAGCTGTAGGATAAACCGAGAGATACTGTACCCCATGGTTTTGTTGATGACCTGCTGAATGGTACCGTTTGGAATATAGTGAACGTTACCATCGGTGTCACGCACGACTGTCGAGCGGGTACCAACGCGCTCTACCTTGCCAACTGCACCCATGATGTCGACAACATCACCAACGCGGTATTGGTTTTCGGCGATGATGAAGATACCAGCCAGGAAGTCCTTGACTAGCGACTGGGCGCCAAAACCCAACGCCACACCGATGATCCCGGCACTAGCAAACAGCGGTGATAGATCAACCAAAAAGAGTTTATTTGCGACCACTGCCAATGCATAGGCAATCATCAAAATTCGCCAGAAGCTGCGGAGCAATTGAATCAAGGTCTCCTGACGTTTTTCAATGTCCTTTTTGTGCCAATCTCGATGTTTGGCTGTCGACCTAACCACGCTTTTGATGCCCCATTTTAGCAGCACGCGGCCAATATAGTAAGCGATGATGGCGCCGATAACTGTACTCCATGCCTCGATGAAACGCTGTTCCATCAGCCAACCCAGACCATTTTGCTTCAGCCACTCATCGAAATTGGAGGAATCTAAAATATACTTAGTAAGCGTATCCATAATAGATTTAGTATAATGAATAATATGAGTTTTGTCGATCCGAATCAGTTCATCATCACCCGTAAACGCAAGAAATATAAATTTGCACTGTTTGCTAATTCGCCACTGTGTTTTGAGTATGACGAATGGTTGGCGGTAAAAGATCAGTTAGATAAACAGCCGACGGTGATGGAGATAGGTGCGGGCAATGGCTTGTTTGCCGTCGAGCAGGCAGCGCGTCATCCAGAACAAACCTTTGTGGCGATTGATGTCAAAGGTGATCGCCTGCAAAAGGGTGCCCGAGAGGCTGAGGCACGCGGACTTACTAACATCTTTTTTGTACGAGTGCGGGCTGATCAAATTGATCAATTGGTTGCTCCGGCGTCGCTAGAAACTATTTGGCTAACTTTTTCTGACCCATTTCCTCGAAAACATTCGGCCGGTCGGCGACTAACCCATCCGCACTTTCTGGCAGTGTACCGCAACCTATTATCGTCAGAGGGTGTGTTGCTCATCAAACACGACAACACTGATTTTTTTTGTTGGAGCTTGGAACAGCTGGTTAGCCAAGGGTGGTCTTTGCAGGAGTTGACATTTGATTTGCATGAGTCTGAGCTGACTGATGACTATAAGATCCTCACATCCTATGAGCAGCGCTGGCTGGATGAAGGGAGAATTACAAAGTTTGTTAATGCCAAAGCTGACGGGAGAAGGAACTAATATGCCACACATTCACACCGCACCCAACCAACACGACCACACCGTTACCGGATATGTCATTCGCACCGACGGCGATCAACCGCGGGCGTTGCTGCATGTGCATAAAAAACTAGGAAAATTACTGCCGCCGGGTGGACACATAGAATTGGACGAAACGCCATGGGCGGCGATGTTGCATGAACTGCGCGAAGAAGCTGGCTATGACGCTGGGCAATTGTTGGTTTTGCAACCAACCTTGCGCATGCATCAAGCGGCAATGCCAGAAGTAACACTTCACCCGCAGCCGCTGCTCATGAACACCCACAACATTACACCTGAGCATTACCATTCAGACACCTGCTACGCACTGGTAGTTCGGGAAGATCCACAACACGAGTTGGCTGCGGGCGAATCAATGGATGTGCGGTGGCTGACACGAGACGACATAGCGGCGCTACTGCCTGAACAAATCTGGGATAATACACGAGCGAGCTATGTGTCATTGTTTGACAGGTTTTTAGACGAATGGGAATTAGTACCTGCGAGCGAGTTTTCAGCAGGTAAATAATAAAGGGGAGAATAATGAACATACAAGATTATGCAGATCAAGCCATCACCACATTATCAGACAACTACGCATACGGTGACATCAGCCCGCAATTAATGGGGCAGGTATTGGGGCTAGCTGGTGAATCTGGTGAGGTAGTTGAAAAAATCAAAAAGTTACTGCGTGACAAGCAGGGAAGCCTTGAGGAGTCAGACAAGGTAGAGATCCTCAAAGAGTTGGGGGATATCTTGTGGTATGTCAATGCAGTAGCGCATCTGTTGGGCTCGAGTCTGGAAGACGTAGCGCGGATGAACAATGAGAAACTGTTGAGTCGCAAGCAGCGTCATCAGCTACACGGCAGTGGCGATAATCGCTAAGCGTCCAGCGTGGTGGCGCGTTGTCGCACCCAATGATCAATAGTTCCGGCGCCCATACATAAGACTAATTTTCCAGCGTCGAGCGAAGCAGTGATGTGATCCCACAGCGCATCATCCAGCTCGGCAAACGTTACAACGTCAGGGCGCGAAGCAACGATGTGGCGTGTTAATTCTTGCGGTGTTAAAACTGGCAAGTCTGGATTTTCGCGGGTCAAATAGGTTGGTAGCCAATAGATCGTCTCAGCGGCCTCAAAGACATCTGCCGTATATTGCGTCATGATTTCGTGCTGACGAACATTTTGATGCGGCTGGTACACTAGCACCACGTGGTCCGACAGTTCTTGCGCCAGTTGCAGGGTAGCTTTGATCTCCACTGGGTGGTGACCATAATCTGAATACAGTCCTTCGGCTAATTTCTCAAATCTACGACCAGCGCCAGGGAATTGGTTGATGCTGGTGATGATGGTTGCTTCATCAGTTTCCGTTATGCGCTTGACTGCCTCCAGGGTTAACATCCCGTTGCGCCGATTGTGCTCACCAGCCAAGTGAATATCTGGGTTATATTTAGTTAGCACTTGTATATTGTCATCATCAAAGCACGCGGCAGTTTCCTGCCAGGCAACGACACTTTCAGACTGCCTACCAAAGGTGCGGAAAGCTGCCAGATAATCAGCTTCCGTTGGGTAGGTGTCAGGGTGGTCATAGTCAACTGAAGTGATGAGGCTCAGCCATGGTTTGAAATTCAAGAAGTTCCGGTCAAATTCGTCACACTCGTAAACAAAAAATTGACTCTTTGGGTCAAACTTGCCACTTGGTCCAAAGCTCAAGGTTGAGCCGACCGAATAACTGACTGGAATCCCTAACTGTTGCAGTGTCCACACAATCATACTAGTGGTGGTGGTTTTGCCGTGGGTGCCAGCGACAGCCACGAGCTTTAGGTTTTTATCAGATATGATGTGTGCCAATAATTCATCGCGTTTGCCGGTTTTGATGCCGAGCTTGTGAGCAAGTACTAGCTCTGGGTGGTCTGCTGGCAGCGCTGCGGTATAGACAAACCAATCAAACGGCTGTTTGTCATGCTCTTCCTGTAAAAAAGTCCCTGATTGATCAAGGGCAACGTGAATCCCGCGTTCCATCAAAGCCGCGGTCAGTGGACTGGCTGATTGGTCTGAGCCACAGACGTCATACCCTGCGTCATGAGCAATCTCAGCCAGTGGTCCTATGCCGACGCCACCGATTCCTGAAAAATAAATTCGCATGGCTTTATTATACCACTCTCGCCCGCCGCTCGGCATGTGTGCTATACTAAAACTAGATCAAGAAGGGGTGGAATGACAGATAAACGCAACGTCCGATTCAAAATTCGTCGACTCGAGCAGGTCAAGACATGGCAATTGTTGATTGTGTTTGTCATGTTTGCTTTCATCACAGCAACATTCCTACGGCTCAATAATGTTGGTATGGTGGAGCGTCGTGAAGCGGTGTATGCCGCAGACAAGACGGACGATTCGGTTGGGCTGGCGAGCCGATTGTATGATCTACAGAGGTTTGTAAGCACTCACATGAATGCCGATCCTGGCAGAGTTGCATTGGTTAAGACGTATGAACGAGACAATGAGCGGCATAAAAAAGCCTATCAAGAAAGCAGCAACAGTACCGCCAACGGTGATGCATTTCAAAAAGCTGAGGCTGTTTGTGGGCCGATCGCGCGGTCCAATGGTTGGCGTTGGCCGGATATGCGCTATACAAACTGCATCAACCAAGAATTAGAAAAAATTCCTGGCGGACAAGCGGTGATGAGTGAGT
>CAUSYU010000024.1:0-5941 GCA_963536065.1 uncultured Candidatus Saccharibacteria bacterium | reverse complement strand
GACTGGTGTCGTCCACGATAGGCGATGACGACGACTGCTAGAAACATCAGCCATGATATGACAAGTAAAATGATGATGGCATAGATAAGATTCCCTCCCTGCATATGTACCAGTATACCATAAGCATTATACGTGTGGGGTGTATTTTTTCAGGGTGGTGCGATGTTGTTTATAGCGTGGATCGATGGTGGCGACCTCATGCCAAAATGCTGACGAGTGATTCATCTGGCGCGTGTGGCACAGTTCGTGGATGAGGACGTAGTCCAATAGTTCAAACGGTAGATTCATGAGGGCGATATTTAGGCTGATAGTACCGTTTGAGGAACAACTGCCCCAGCGACTGGACGAATGTGTGAGTCGGGTTTTGTCGTAATGAAAGTCGTATTGCTCTGCTAAAAATTTGAGGCGGCGCGGCAAATAGCTTTTGGCTTCTTTGCGCAGGGCTTTGACGACGTGGTCGCGAATGGATTGTTGAAACATGGGGTCGGTGAAATTTTGCTCGTCCGTTACGCTGACGATGATGGTAGTTCCGACGGTTTTGATAGCGGGTGTTCCCTGCTCCACTAGCAGGTTATGGCTTTTGCCGATTTGCTGAGACGTGCCGTATGGAAAATCACCTTGCTGTTCGGTGATGAGTTGGTGGATGCTGCAGCGTGACTGTTTGACGAGGAGTTTGGCGGAAGCTAGCGGTGCGTGAAGCGGCATGGTGATACGAATACGACCGTTTGGTGCGATACGCAAACTGACGCGACTGGCTAGGGCGCGCCTGGTGACAGTGATCTCGCCAAATTCAGGATCAGTGATGGTTGGCATCTCGCTCCTTGTTTATTGAACCCGTACTCGTCCGCCAATCGATCGGGGCTGAGTACGTATAGAAGCAGCTGGACGGGTGGCGTCGCTGAGTTTTTTCAAAAGCGTCTTTGCCTGCGTATTGTAAGTGTGGCGGCCACTGATAACCATGTAGGGCTCGCTGGCATGCGGTGGTGAGAAAGTTCGTAATTTCTGTTCGAACAGCGCTTCATCGCCGTTGTGTGAACGAAGCCATCTGGCTCTGGACATGGCGGGGTCGGTCTGTACCCATACGAACAATGGCTTAAATCCAGCCTCACGAGCGACTTTGGCGATGTCGGAACGCCAAGCACGCTTTTCGGTGTTGCCGTCGAAAATGATTGTCTGTCTTGGCTTGAGTAACTCTCGAAGCAAATCGATTGCAGCTTTGTGAATCAGTGCATCATCGCTCGACAATTCACGCAGTGTGTCACTGCTTAACATTGGCGCATTGAACATTTTGGCAAATTCAGTCGCAAACTGTGTTTTTCCCGCCCCCGGTGCGCCGACCATGATAATCAAGTGCGGCGAAGATAACTGCAATGGTTTCATGAAATCAGTATACCACACGCCTGGTGAGAAAAAAACAGAGGGAAAACCTCTGCTATTTTATGGCTCTACGGCTCTATGGCAGGGGAGACAGGACTCGAACCTGCGACACCCGGTTTTGGAGACCGGTGCTCTACCAACTGAGCTACTCCCCTGTGTCTTGGCGTTATTTTACATGATTTTTCCGTCCTCGGCAACTCATTTTGGGTGATTTGAGGAGGCTATCTGACAGGTCGCTGCGTGAAATACTCCTGAAAAACCGTGAAAAACTATTGAAAAAACATAAGCATCGTTTTATGATAAATAGTAGGTATGAAAATATTGATGCTTGGGTGGGAATTACCTCCGCATAATAGCGGAGGGTTAGGCGTCGCATGTTATCAGATGTCACGGGCACTAGCTGACTGTGGTGTGGATATCGACTTTGTTGTGCCCTACTCTGCCGAGCATCCGAATATTGATTTCATGAATGTGCACGCAGCGACGCATTTGGAGGCATCAAAAGATGGTTTTGGCGCCTATGATGATTTGGGCACTTCGGACAAGCAAGCGCATGATTGCGGACTAAGCGGTATGCGGGCGGTGCAGCGACGATATAACTGCTTTGTGAAAGAATTTGTCAAACAGCATCCTCCAGACGCTATTCACGCTCACGACTGGTTAACCATGGAAGCGGGCATCATTGCTAAGCAACAGTGTAATGCACCGCTGATCGTGCATGTGCACGCGACTGAATTTGACCGTTCTGGTGAGAATGAAGGCAATCCATTGGTACATGAAATCGAGCAGCAAGGGTTGTTGATGGCTGACCGAATCATCGCCGTGAGCCACATCACCAAAGATATCATTGTCAAGAATTATCACATTCCACCAGAGAAAATCGAGGTTGTCTACAATGCCATTGACCTGGATGAACTGCCGCCACACGAATACGACCAAGGCACCTATCAATACTTGGAAGACCTGAAAAAAGAAGGCTATATCATCGTTGGCGCATTGACCAGATTGACAGTGCAAAAAGGCTTGACCTACCTCATTCGGGCGGTGGCTGAGGCCATCAACCAGCACCAAAAAATTGCATTGCTGCTGAGCGGTAGTGGTGAGCAGCGCGACGAACTGGTTGCTTTGGCGGCGCACTTAGGTATCAGCGACAAAGTGGTGTTCACAGGCTTTGTCCGTGGTCGGCAGTGGCGCGACGCTTACCATCTGATCGATGTGTTTGTGATGAGTTCAGTGTCAGAACCGTTTGGTTTGACGGCGTTGGAGGCGGCGCACCACGACACAGCTCTGCTCATCAGTCGCCAGTCTGGCGTCGGTGAAGTGCTACATAATATTTTACGATTTGACTATTGGGACACCAACAAATTGGCGCGACAGATCGTCATGTTGGCGCGCTCGCCTGCTCTTTTGGAAATTCTCAAGGAAGATGTCAAAACAGAATACGCCCAATTGTCCTGGCATGACGCGGCTCAGCATTGTTTGAAATTGTACGAGCAGGCTCGAACAAAAGGCGGTGGTGTATGAGCCGTCCAGCGATTACCCTGTACCTGCACGCCCACCAGCCATGGCGCGTCCGCAGCTATGGTGCGCTTGACACTGCCAACCGTCATGATTATTTCAGCAGTGACGGCGACCAAGACAATAAAGAGATCTTTCTCAAAGTGGCAAACAAATCGTACCGACCGATGAACACGCTGCTGGAAAAGCTGCTATATGAACATCCAGGGTTTTGCCTGTCACTGAGTTTGTCTGGCGTGTTTTTGGAGCAAGCTGAGCAATTCGCGCCTGATGTGATTGACAGTTTTCAGCGACTCGTGAAAACAGGACGCGTGGAGTTATTGGCGAGTCCCTATCATCACAGCCTGGCCTTTTTCTACGATCAGTCTGAATTTGAGAAGCAAGTTGCTCTGCATGCTGAAAAAATCAAACAGCTATTTGGCGTTTCGCCCAACGTTTTGGCAAACACGGAGTTGGCGTACAATGATGAGCTTGGGGCCTGGGCAGAAGCACACGGGTATGATGGTGTGCTGGCTGAAGGCTGGGACAAAGTGCTGGGTTGGCGCAGCCCAAATTATGTCTATCAACCAAAGGGCGCCACACGTACAAGATTACTACTAAAGAACTATCGCTTGAGTGATGATATTGCCTTTCGTTTTAGTAACAAAAGATGGAGCGGTTGGCCACTGACTGCTGAAACTTACAGCTCATGGGTCACGGCGTCAGGCGGTTCGTTGGTTAATCTGTTCATGGACTATGAAACGTTTGGTGAGCATCAGTGGAAAGAACATGGTATATTCACCTTCTTTGAGCGGTTTGTTGGGAAATGGATAACGGCTGGTGGTCAGTTTAATATGGTGTCGCAGGCTTTGTCGAATACGCCAGCGGGAGAGATCAGTATGCCAGAGACTGTCACCTGGGCTGACAGCGAGAGAGATTTGACGGCCTGGAACGGTAATGATTTGCAAAGAGAGGCATTGCGCTACGCCTACCAGCTGGCGCCGCGAGTGTTGGCGTCTGGTGATTCTCAGCTGATTCGTGATTGGCGTAATTTGCAAACCTCTGATCACTACTACTATATGTGCACCAAGTGGGCGTCTGACGGTGATGTTCATGCTTACTTTAGCCCGTATAATTCACCATACGAAGCTTCACTCTATGTGATGAATGCTTTGCGGGATATCTATTGGCGTTCGAGGCATGCTCACCCGAAAGCATAAAGAAAACCCACGTCGTATGCATGGGTTTTAATGATACGCGTGATAAGAAACTAGCTTTTACGAGCTTTAACTTCGTTACGACCAAGGTTTTTCTTGGTTTCGGTGTAGGTCGCGTGCTGACGAGCGATTGGGTCGTATTTACGCAGCGTCAACCTACCTTGACCTTTGGTAGTGCGGTTCTGTGTGTTGATTGTCGTGTAGTAAGTTCGGTGCTTGCTTTTGTCGCTGACCAAAGCGATCAACTTGCGTTTCGTATTCTTCTTTGCCATAGTTTCCCTTTAACAATTTGTACTTAAACTTCGATTATACAATATAACAGATTATGCAAATTAGTTCAAGCAATTATCAAATGTTCATTCATTGTGCTTCTGTAAAATATATGATACGGTAGTAATAGTAAGATATAACGCATCAGGTGGAGATGATGCAGTAAGGAGTGAGGGTATGGCTAGACAGTCGTGGAAAACATATATAGCTCGCTTGAAGCAAGCAGCGACGACATCAAAACAAGTAACCGTAAAACATTTGGGCATCGGCATGATGGTGATGGCTATGGTGCTGCAATCAGTAGTTTTCTTCCAAGATTACGCACAAGCTGCGTCAGACGACATGATCCAAGGTGGTGTCGGCAGCAAAGAAGCAATTTTGGCGCACTATGACAAAAATACCAACAATTTCCGCGACGTACTAACCTACAATGGCATCACTAGAGCAGAATTGGCGAATATCTCTAGCACCAAGGTCCGCTACGAGGTCGATTCCTCTGCTCAGTCATGGGGTTGGACTTCACGGTTCTCTGAGGCTCAGGGTCAAAAAGCCCACACGGTTGCCGGACGCACCATTTACTCCCGTCCGCAGAAGTTATGGGACAGTAGTTGGTACATGGGCTGGGAGGGCAGCTCAGCTACTCGAGGTAAATTCCGCATCATGTCTTCTTGCGGTAACTTGTTGACCTATAGCGTACCACAGACTGTTCCGGTGACACCAACACCACAGCCGCAACCAACGCCACAGCCTAAGCCACAGCCAGCCGCTACCTGTGATAGCTTGACTATCACCCAGCTGTCACGCAACCGCTATCACATGAGTGCCAAGGCGTCAGCCAAAAATGGTGCCACCATCCAATCAATCTACATCCGGGTGTATGACCCATCAGGCAAACTTGTTGACGCTGGTGGTGTGACTGGTGACCAAACTGGTATGGGTGTTGAACTCAAGACGCCAGGTACATACAAAGCTCAAGCAACAGCTGTCACTAGCCTTGGCGAAGTAACCAGCCCTAATTGTACGGGTAGCTTTACTATCACTGAGGAAACCAAGCCAGAAGAACCAAAGCCGTCAGTCAGTATCACCAAAACAGTTAACAAACAGGAACACGCCAAGGTAGCGGTCAATACTGATTTCACCTATGAAATTACCGTCAAAAACACTGGCAAAACAGATCTGAAAGATGTTGTCGTCAGTGACACCGCACCAAAAGAAGTGACTCTGTCAAACAGCAGTGCTGGTAAGGTCGATGGCGGTAAGTGGACACACACCATCGCTAACTTACCTGCTGGTGAATCACAGACGTTCTCTTTGATTGCTAAGTACGCAAAATTCATTGAGGGTAAGCACAAAAACACTGCTTGTGTTGACACACCGACCATCGCTGGCTCTCCAGACGCTTGTGATGATGCGACAACCGAAACGTACACAGTAACGACACCTCCAGCAAATCCACCAACTCAACCAACACCAAATGAACCAAATAAGCCAACTCAGCCGACACCTACGCCATCAGTACCGAATGAGCCGAATAAGCCGACACCGACTGAGCCGACTACACCACCAACTACCAATCAAAC
>CAUSYU010000023.1:0-6112 GCA_963536065.1 uncultured Candidatus Saccharibacteria bacterium | reverse complement strand
CCGGATATTCATTCTGCCGAGGAGGCCAAAGCGTACACTTCGGAGCTGCACAAATTGATGGTCTACGCTGGCGTTACGCACGGTGATTTGTACCACGGCAACATGCGATTTGACGTCAATATCTCGGTGGCTAAGAAGGGCGCAACTGAGCTTGGCAAGCGCGCAGAAGTCAAAAACCTTAATTCGTTCCGCAGTGTCGAGCGTGCCGCTGAATACGAGTTCAAGCGCCAAGTTGACTTGCTGGAAAGTGGTGAATCGGTAGTGCAGGAAACCCGCGGTTGGAGCGATGACAAGCAAATTACTACTTCGCAGCGCTCGAAAGAAGACGCCCAGGACTATCGCTACATGCCTGATGCCGACATCCCGCCAGTGGTGCTGAGCGATGAGGAAATTGCGCGGATTCAGGATGAAGTGCCGATGCTACCGGGTGAATATCGTGAAAAATGGAGCGGGCTAGGTTTGGACAAGTCAGTGGTTAATTCGTTATTGTCCAACCAAAATTACGCATTCATCATGCTGGAAGTGCAGGAGAAATCAGGTGATGCGTCTGCCAAGCGAGTGGCACACTGGTTTGCCAGTGCTTTGACCGCTGGTGATAATGACACCAACAATGACAGCACGTCAGTTGACGCTAGCGCGCCGCGCGTATCAGTTGAGGATTTGGTGGAGTTGGCGGAGATGACCGAGAAAGCAGAGATTTCCAGTACTAATGCCAAGGAATTGTTTAATGAATTATTGGCGGGCGCCACGCATCCGCGCAAACTTGCTGAAGAAAAGAACTTGCTGCAGGTGTCTGACGAATCAGCCATCGCTGCCATCGTTGACGAAGTATTGAGCGACCCAGCCTCGGCAGCTTCCATCGCCGACATTCGCTCGGGCAAAGACAAAGCCATTGGTTACCTCGTCGGTCAAGTTATGAAGCGTTCCAAAGGTCAGGCTAACCCAAGCTTGGCACAAAAATTGATCCGCGAGAGGCTATAGCTGATGATCATCATTACTGGCATCCCTGGATCTGGTAAAACGACGTTAGTGAAACGTCTGGTGCAAGATCTAGGGGTACGCGGTGTCGCGCAAGATGCTGTCAAAGAGTTTTTGGCTGATCATCTGGGCGGAACATACACTGATCAGCAGAGCAGTGCCTTGGGTCGTGTGACTCGACGGGCAGTTCTAGAGTTGGGGATTGAATTTGAGAAATTGGGTGAGCAGATTATCATTGAGTCGGCATTGCAAACGTCAGCTGCAGAAGAGATTTTGCGGCATAGCCCACATCGACCAATTCTGCAGATTTACGTGACGTGTAGCTTGACGGAAGTGAAGCGGCGATTTTATGCTCGCAAACAATCTGGTCATCGTCACTCAGTGCACACTGATGATCTATATGATAAATTGACGGAACACGAAATTCGTGACAAATATCGTCCACTGGTTGCGGATAATATTACAACAGTGATCGTTGATTCGGAGAATTTGGATTATGCGGCACTGCGGGATACGGTGAAAGATTTTTTGATGAATAAGGCGATAACAAAGGAGAACGAGATATGAGAAAACCGACAAAAGCAGTGATTGCAGCGGCAGGATTTGGCACTAGGTTTTTGCCACAAACTAAAGCGATGCCTAAGGAGATGATGCCACTGATTGATAAGCCAATCATCCAATACGTTGTGGAAGAACTGGTTGCTGCCGGTATTCGCGACATCATCATCGTCGGAAGCGCCAACAAGCGTGCCATTGAAGATCATTTTGACGTGCCGAACGAAGATTTGTTGGCAAATTTGCGAGCTGGTGGTGACAAGAAGCGCCCGTTGATTGACCTGGTTCACTCACTGTCGGAAATGGCTAACTTCGTGTATGTTCGCCAAAAAGGTCCATATGGCAATGCAACTCCTCTGGCGTGTGCTGCGCATTTGATTGGGCCCGACGAGCCGGTGATTTACACGTTTGCTGATGATTTTATCGATGCGACACCGAGTCGTTTTCAACAGATGATTGCTGCTGCAGAGAAATTGGATGGCGCAGTGTTGTCTTGCAAAAAAATCATTGATGATGCAGAATTTGATCGCTATGGCATTGCGGCTGGTCAACAACTCGATGACGGAACGATTGCCATCACAAACATTGTCGAAAAACCTGGTAAAGCCAACGCACCGAGTGATTTAGCCAGTGTGAGTAGCTATTTGCTGGCGGCTGATTTCTTCCCGTACTTGGAGCGCGCCCGCCAGGAGTTTAATGGCCACGGTGAGTTTGCCATTCAGCCGATTATGCAGCGTATGATTGATGAAGGGCATAACTTCTATGGCGTGGAAATCACCAACGGTACGTACTATGACACCGGTGATAAGCTTGAATATCTCAAAACTATCATTGACTTTGGGCTGCGGGATGACAAACTTGGTCCGGCACTTCGTCAACATCTGACAGATCGGCTGAAATAGGCTATAATAGCACCATGAATGAGATCGTTATCATTTTGTCAATTGTTTTGGTTACCTTGATGATCATCGTCATCACATTGATGTGTTTGGTGATCAGCCTGAGTCGTCATGTCCAAAAAACCATGCAGCACTCACGAGCTATCCAGCAGAATTACACTGAAGCATCATCAATGCTTTCAGTTGTTTCTTCAGCCTTAGCGCTGGGGGCACTGATGAAAAAGTTTACGCGAAAGGCAAAACGTGGTCAAAAATAATACTTCAGAAAAATCATTAATACAAAGGGCTACTAAAAAAGTCATTCGTGACAATGAAAATGGCGCCCGTCAGGCAATTTTAGAAGACTTGTTTTATGATTTTCACCGTTCTCGCCGTCAGGTTTACGGCATGAACTTTTGGCGCGGCATCTTTTTTGGCTTTGGTTCGGTGCTGGGCGCCACTCTTTCGGTGACTATTTTAGTTTGGGTATTGGGTCATCTAGTTGATGTGTTCCCACCACTTGCTGACTTCTTCAATACACTGATCAACACCATGCAGAGTCGCCGCTAACGTGCTATACTAAGACTAATGACGACGGAGGGGAGGAATAACGGCGGTACGTCGGCGGTTTTGAAACCGTCTGATTATGTACACCTGCACAATCACACTCACCACTCACTTCTCGATGGATTAACCAAGATTCCTGACATGGTCGCCCGAGTGAAGGAGCTCGGCATGGAAGCTTGTGCTATCACTGACCACGGCACGATGTCAGGCGTCATTGAGTTTTATAAAGCAGCCAAGAGTGCTGGCATCAAGCCAATCATCGGCATCGAAACCTACGTGGCAGCGCGGAGTCGTCACGACCGCGACCCTGCCAAGGACAAGGCGCGTTATCACTTGACGCTGCTGGCCATGAACCACAAGGGCTATCAAAACCTGATGCAGCTCAGTACCATCGCTAACCTTGAGGGCGTCTACTACAAACCGCGTATTGACCACGAGCTACTCGAGCAATACAACGAGGGTATTATTTGTATGTCCGGCTGTATCGGTGGTGAGCTGGGCGAGAATCTGCGCAATGATGATTATGACAAAGCCAAGGAAATTGCTGGCTGGTATAAGTCAGTCTTTGGCGATCGCTACTACATGGAGTTGCAAGACCATGGCCACCCGGAAGCGCGCAGTCACTGGCCAGAGCAGAAAAAGGTCAATGATTACATCGAGCGCATCAGTGAGGAACTGGACATTCCGTGTGTGGTAACCAGCGACGGCCATTACCTCAATCACGAAGACCAAGAGGCGCATGAGATTTTGCTGTGCGTCGGCACTGGCGCGTATTTGAGTGATGAAAAGCGGATGAGTTTGAAGGATTTTGAGCTGCATTTGACGACACCAGAAGACATTATTTCGCGGTGGCAAAAAACCAACCCACAGGCAATTGCCAACACCAAAGCCATCGCCGACCGCTGTGACGTGGAGATCAAACTGGGCGATATTCTCATCCCGAAATTCCCGACGCCAAACGGCGAGTCTGAAAAAGAATATCTGGATCATCTGGTGTATAGCGGCATGGCGGCGCGGTACGCTGGCATGAAGTTGGAGGACGCAAAGAAACTGCCAAACGACGAGCTGCGTGCCATGTTGTCTGACGATCAAATCGAGCGACTGGACATGGAGTTTGGCGTGCTCGACAAGATGGGTTATAACGGCTACTTTCTCATCGTTCAGGATTTCATCAACTGGGGTAAATCTCAAGGAATTATTTTTGGGCCGGGGCGTGGTTCGGCGGCTGGTTCAATCATCGCCTATGCCCTGAACATCACCGATCTTGACCCGCTACATTACGACCTGCTGTTCGAGCGATTTCTCAACCCCGACCGTATTTCCATGCCTGACATCGACATCGACATTCAAGATACCCGCCGCGGTGAAGTGATTGAATATTGCGCCAAGAAATATGGCTCAGAACGAGTGGCTAACATCTGTACCTTTGGCACCATGGCAGCGCGGGCGTCAGTGCGTGATGTGGCGCGGGTGTTGCAGGTGCCGTATGGCGAATCTGACCGGCTGGCCAAGCTCATCCCACCGCCAGTCCAGGGTCGCCATGTACCGATCAAAAAGTCGCTGGAGGAAGACCCTGATCTTAAAAAAGAATACGAAACTAACCCGACTGCCAAAACTGTCTATGACTTTGCCTCACGGCTAGAAGGGACTATTCGTTCACATGGTGTGCATGCCGCCGGCGTGGTGATTGCGCCGGATGATTTGGTGAAATACGTGCCGCTCGAGATGGCACAAAAGGGTGTGGTGGCAACGCAGTATCCGATGGGCCCGGTCGAGGAACTGGGGCTATTGAAGATGGACTTTTTGGGCCTGTCTAACTTGTCTATCATCAACAACGCGCTGCGCATTATCCGTAAAGTGTATAAAACGGATATTGATCTATCTCACTTGCCGCTGGACGATGCGGAAACGTATAAACTATTCCAGCGCGGCGATACCACCGGTGTCTTCCAGTTGGAATCGGCTGGTATGAAGCGGTACCTGCGTGAGCTCAAACCGAGCGTCTTTGAAGACATCATCGCCATGGTGGCGTTGTACCGCCCGGGGCCGATGCAGTTTATCGACTCATTCATCAAGCGTAAGCACGGCGAAGAAGAGATTACCTATCTGCACCCTGGTATGGAAAACTCGTTGAAGAATACCTACGGTATTTTGGTTTACCAGGAACAATTTATGCAGATTTCCAAAGAATGGTGTGGCTTTACTGGCGGTCAGGCTGACACCCTGCGTAAAGCGGTGGGTAAAAAGAAAATCGACCTGATGAAAAAGGTTAAACCAGAATTTGTCGAGGGCGCAGTCAAGGTTGGTGGTGCGACCAAGGAAATTGCTGAGCAGTTCTGGGATGCGCTGGAGGAATTTGCTAACTACTGTTTCAATAAGTCGCACGCGGCATGTTACGGCCTGATCGCCTACTGGACGGCGTACCTCAAGGCGCATTATCCTGACGCCTTCATGGCGGCGCTGATGACTAGTGATCAGGATGACACCGAGCGCCTGGCTATCGAGATGACCGAGTGTAAACATATGGGTATCGAGGTTCTCAACCCAGACGTCAATGAGTCATTTGTTGAATTTGCGGTGGTGCCTGGCGAAAAGAAAATTCGTTTTGGCATGGCAGCGGTTAAGGGCGTTGGTGTCGGCGCAGTCGAAGAATTGTTGCGCGCCCGTGAAGACGGTAAATTCACTAGCATCGAAGATTTCGCCAAACGTGTGTCAACCAGCAAGTTTAACCGCAAAGCTTGGGAATCACTCATCAAATGTGGCGCATTTGATAGCTTTGGTGATCGCCACGACTTATTATTTAACCTAGACACTATCACTGCATTTGCCCAAAAAGTCCAGAAGGAAGCAGCTAGTGGACAGACTGATTTGTTTGGCATGTTGGGTGATGACGCGGCTGTGGCTCAGCCGACCATGCAGTTGATGCCGTCGCCAAACAAGAATGACAAGGAATATTTGACGTGGGAACGCGAACTAATGGGTCTGTACATCTCGGCACATCCTCTGGATGCCTACGCGACATATTTGCTTGAGCAAACGCAGCCATTGACTCAGCTGGTACCAGAATATGATGGCCGACTCATGACAATTGGTGGCATCATCACGAACGTTCGCACTATCATCACCAAATCTGG
>CAUSYU010000022.1:0-6230 GCA_963536065.1 uncultured Candidatus Saccharibacteria bacterium | reverse complement strand
TGCATCAACCAAGAATTAGAAAAAATTCCTGGCGGACAAGCGGTGATGAGTGAGTTTAAGCCGTTACCGGTTGAGCCGTATTACCACACCTTTACCTCGCCCCTCTGGTCACCAGATTTTGCCGGTTGGTCGTTGATTGTCACGGTAATAATCGGTCTTATCATCATAGGTCGACTCGTGGTCTTGGCTATTCTTCGCTTTATTTTACGTCGCCGGAAGCGTTTTTAGGCTTGACAGGGGCCAACAGGGGTAGTAATCTTATAAGGTAAAGTACTAATAGGAGGTATTACCACATGGCTTACAAGCACACTAACTCAAAGGGCGTTACGTACTACTTGCACAAGACTGAAGTAACTCTGCGCGGTGGCAAGACTCAGACCATCTACTTCTTTGCAAAGGTAGAGAAGAACGACAAGGGTACACCATGCGATCTTCCAGAGGACCGTGTTGTTAAAGAAAATCCACGCAACGGTTTCTTGACCATTTCTAAAAAGAAATAATTAGCAATACTCGCAATCAATACAATAGCTCTCCAATAGGGGAGCTATTTGATTTTTTAGATGTATTATTATATAATAAAATCATGAGCGAAATTATGACATCTCATGTTGCTATAACTGATGAAGGGGACGTTGTATTTCCTGAAGTAAGTCCTGATGTTGATTTAGACGAGCTGCAGGCAAGGCTAGACCAGGAAGAGGCTGATCGTGCGGCTGAGCAGCGTTATGACGAGCACTTAAGACAGGCGCACTCTGGTAATTTTACTGGAAGAAATAAGCTATTAGCGGAGGCTGCACGACTGGCTGGTGCTGCCAACCGGTCTCGGGGTGCAGGAAAGATGCATGACATGGGCAGGGCTGATAAGATCAGGGGTGCGGCTGAGGCTGCTGAAAGAAGCATCGCTGAACGGCAGAAAGCGCTGGAGCTTGCTAGGATAGCCTGCCGGGCTTGCCCATTGAAAGATTTTTGTGCGATGGACCCGACGACATTGGTCAGAGACTTGTCAAAGACGGGCAAGCAGGGTAATAGCACGAGACAACGGTTTTCACACAGAGTTGAGAAGCCAGGCAATAAGCACTTGTGCGAAGAAAACTTACGACCAGGTAGGTTGCCGAAGCAATAAGGCAAGAAAAAATCCCCTCAATGACGAGAGGATCTTTTCTTGGTTGCGGGGGTAGGATTTGAACCTACGACCTTTTGGTTATGAGCCAAACGAGCTACCAGGCTGCTCTACCCCGCGGCACATAGATGATTGTAGCATAGACAAGGAGTATTAGCAAATATCGCCGGTCCTAGGACTTCTTTCGGTTGGCTCCAAACAGGAAATTAGTCCATTGTTGGAGGTTGCTTTCGGTTAATTGCTGCTTGGAAACTGTGGCGGATTTCTCAGTTTCAACATCAGTTGACGGTACGATCAGTTGTTTTTCACCTGGTGATCCATGACCCAACCGCTGGCGAACTGCCAAGTCTTGATATTCAACGGTCTGGTAGTATTTGGCTTCGTATTCAGCCAAAGAGACCTTTAAGGTTTCTAGCTCAACTTGCTGCTTTTTATTGTCCAGTAGCTGCTGTAAATGATAATTTCTCTGCATAGCCTCAACCGAACCCCAGGCCCAGCTGAGTGCTATCAAAACCGCTCCAGCGATGATGACGTTGTTAAGCGTCAAATAATCGTGGCGGATGTGATAGATAAGTCTTCTTAGTTCGTGTTTGTCGAGTTTTTTTATCATCATGATGTTTGGTGGGGGCGGCTGGGATCGAACCAGCGACCAATCGGTTATGAGCCGACTGCTCTAACCCCTGAGCTACGCCCCCGCTCAGTTCAGTATATCATAGCTTCGGGGATAAATTATAGTAATTTACCAGCGGCAATTCGCGTCGCTTCTGACCAGGAAGTGAAGCAGCTTGGTGTGCTGATGAGCTGTTTGGCGGTCAGGCGATGACGGACGGCGATGCTGAGTTCACTGATGAGGTCGCTTGCGTGCGGCGCAACAATGGCTGCGCCAATGAGCACGCCCTTTGTGTCGATGATCAGCTTAACAAAACCATTGCGGCAGTCGGTGATGTTACTGCGAGCCGTTAGGGTGAGTGGAGCGACAGCTGTTTTGTACCGTAGGTCGCGTTTGATGCACTCTTGTTCGTTCAGTCCAACTTGAGCGACTTCTGGAAAGGTAAATGCTACTAGCAAATTTGGCGTCAGGTCAGCCTCAATGGCGGTACGGTGAGTCAGATTATGAGCGGCGGTTCGACTTTGGGTTAAGACGGCGTGGGTTTGGATGGTTGGATCAGTAATATTGCCAGCAGCAAAGATGTGTCTTGCTGAGGTTTGCATGCGAGCATTGACAGTAATGCCCTGGTGAGTATAAGCAACGCCAGCGTTTTCCAGTCCCATGTCAGTCTGTGGGACGCGTTGTTCTGCCACTAAGATCTCATCAACACGCACTGATTTTTGTTGCCGACCTTGAATATAGGTGACGCGCTTTTGCAAACCTTCTTTTTGTAGGGCAACCACGCGAGATCGTGTCAAAATGGTCATATTACGGTTAACTTTTGCATCTTCTGCGACGATTGGTCCAACTTCAATATCAAATTCTGGCAACATGCGATTGGCTTTTTCTGCAACGTAGACTTTGGTGCCAAATGAAGCGTATAGATAGGCGATTTCCATGGCAGTGGCGTTGCCGCCAACGATGAACAACGTTTTCGGTGGGCGAGTCAATGACAGAATGTTCTCTGGTGTTAGGTACGGAATGTTGTCGCTACTAGGAATGGTCGATTTCTCCCAGGCTGCTCCTGTGGCGATCAAGAATTTGCGGGCTGACAAATGGCGACGATTAACGGTAATTTCATTGGGGCTGAGAAAGTGAGCGTTGCCAGAGAAGACACTGATGCCTTGTTTTTCATAATAGTAGCGATTGCCACCTGCACCAGTGCGCTTGATGACAGTGTCTCGCCAGGACAACAGGGACGGATGGTTGTAGTTGAGCGCGTTGGTTCGCAGACCAAATTTGGCGGCACGCTTGGCGTTGTAAAACACTTCAGCTGCGTATAGCATGGCACCCAGCGGCATGTCACCCCAGTTAGGAGATTCTCCGCCGAAAGTTCCCCGTTCGACGACGGCGACTTTTTTGCCAGCACGTGCCAAAATACTGGCTGCCGGAGCTCCTGCTGCCCCGCTGCCGATGACGATAATATCATAATCAAATGTTGGTTTTTGTGCCATGGTTGCCCCCTAGGTTATATCATAAGTTTGTCATTTTTATACATGTACGCGGCATCAGAGTGCAGAGGTTCAAGGAAAGTTGTTGCGGTTCGCCGTATGTCGTTTGCGGTTATTTCTGGTTTTTCTTTGCACCAGTCAATCACCTGAAACGTTACTTGAGCTGCGATATCCTCCGCTTGGCCGTCTGGTACGCGAACGCTACAACAGGTTTTGACGATTGAACGGTGCAGCTTTTCTGGGTCAAACGGTTCAGTGCCTCGGTGATTATTTTTCTTGACAATTGTTACTTGCATCACCACCCAATCCCCATGCTTGTTATCCCCATGACGCGGTCAATGAACAGATAAAACGCCAAAATGAACAGACAACTGCCGCCAGTAAATTGTAGAAATGATTTGTACTGCTCACGCCATTGTTGAATTTGGGCGATATTGTAGCCACTGCCAACAAGAATCAGAATGCCAAGGAGCGGTAAAAGTGAACCGACGACGTAGAGCAGGATGGCTGACAGCTGGAAGAGGCCAGAAGGCAGACTGATGATGGCTAGGCTGGCCGCTAGGAGTGGCCCAATGATAAAAATCAATTCAGCGATGACGCTCGTCATGCCGAGTGAAAAGGCCTCGGCGCTACTTTTGGTTGCTTTGCTACGCTTTGCTAAAAAGCGTGCCATACCACGAGGCAACCACAGGACGATGCCGGTTTTTTGCTTGCGGCGATAGTAAAATGCCCAAGTCGCTAAGCCTAATCCGACTGCGATGCCGGTGGTAACGGAAGCGACGAGGCGTTCGATGATCACGGTTTGGTTAATGACGATGGTTAAGATATGAACCGTAAACGTCGCCAATAGTAGCGTCATCAAAAAAACACCGAGCACGAAGCTATTCATCCGTCGAAATAGCAGCATATGGCGGGTCTTTTTGCCTAACGCATGACCACTCATCAGCGTCAACATGCTAACGCTCAACTGCAAACTAGCATGAATACCAGCTGCCAGAAGGACGATAGCAAGTGATGAGAGTATGGCGTACGTCATGTTTATATGAATATTCCTTTAATATCAGTGTAGCATAGCCGGTTTAAAAAGGGAAAATAATCATGAGGATTTTGTGATATTGCTATTGCTTTTTTGTCAAAAATGTGCTAATGTAGAGTTAGGTTTCATTATTAAATAAACACAAGGACCAAATACATCATGACAGAGCAAGCAATTGCAGAGCGCGAGCTAACTGCGTTTTTAGAAGGTATCGAAAAACAACAACTTGAAACGTGGAAGCATCAGCGGACTTCACAAGAAATGAGTGAATTTGTGTTGAGAAAGCTCCGAGCGCTTGATGATAAATAAGGTCGCCTAGAGAAAAACCTCCATGCATTCATGGAGGTTTAGCTTGCAATATTGGTAGCACCGGGTGGACCCGAACCACCGACCTCAGGCTTATGAGTCCTGCGCTCTAACCAGCTGAGCTACGGTGCCACGTCTGAGGGTGATTATAGCATGGTATTGTCGTTTCACCAAGAGCTGGATTGATTTTATGAATATCAAAACCGCTCATGCTTTGCTATAATGGAAAAGATGAAATATGCGGTAGCAGTCAGTGGTGGGATTGACAGCGTTGTGTTGCTGGATCTTATGGCGCATAAAGGGCATCAATGTGTCGTCTTGCACTTTGATCATGGCATGCGTACTGATTCGAGGGCTGATGCGCAGTTTGTTGAAGTGTTGGCGCGCCGGTATGGGTTTTTGTTTGCAGGCAAAAGAGAAGAATTACTGGGAGCTAATGAAGCGATTGCTCGGCAGCGGCGCTATGCGTTTTTGTTGGCGGCGGCCGAGAAGTATGGTGCACAGTTGGTGACCGCGCATCACTTGGACGACGTGGTTGAAACGATTGCGCTGAATGTGGCGCGAGGGACACGCTGGAGAGGGCTGGCGGTGCTTGGTGATTCGCGGATCATGCGGCCCCTGACACATTGGACCAAACAACAGCTCACAACCTATGCATTGAGGCGCCGACTGGAATGGGTTGAGGATGAGACCAACGCCAGTGATATCTATACGCGCAATCGTTTGCGGCGTAAACTGATGAACCTGCCAGATGATGCCAAACAGCAGCTATACGATTTGTGGCAAGAGCAGTTGGAGTTAGCAGAGGCGATTACTGACGAGTCAGCACAGCTTTTGACGGAGCCACTCAATCGGTATTTTTTCATCAGTATCGATATGGCTGAAGCGGTGGAATTGCTGGCGGAATATATTCGAAATGCATTTGGTACTTCCCTGCTGACGTCGCAGCTCGAGCGGGCGGTGGTGGCGCTCAAGACGGGTAAGCCCGGTACGGTCTGGCAGATCGGTGAAGGGTTAGAGATGAAATTATCATTAAAAACTGCTATAATCAAAAAGATTGATTTAGGTAGAAAGGATTTTTCAGAGTATGGCGGTAAAGATGCCGAACAAGAATGGCAAGAATAAAATCAGTCAGTTTATGCGACTGGGCCTTTTTTGGGCAATTGTTGTATTGATTGGTTTAGCGGTGTATGCGTCAACTGCGCAGCACGCTAATTTGAAGGAAGTGGCTTTGAGCGATGTGGTCAGCCGAGCGAACAAGGGCGACATTAAACTCATCCAAGTCCAGGGTAACGACCTGACGGTGACAGTCAAAGACCAAGATAAACCAACAGAAAAATCCATCAAAGAAAACAGCAGCATTTATGAACAAGGTCTCAAGAAAGACGCGCCGGTTGAGGTCAAGGTTGTGCCTCAGTCACGCACTGGCGAGGTAGTGTGGAATGTTGCTATCACCTTTGTGCCGGTTATTTTGATCATCGGTTTCTTTGTGTTTATGATGCGACAGAGTCAAGGTCAGAACAACCAAGCCATGGGCTTTGGTAAATCAAAAGCTCGATTGTATGGCGAAGACAAAGAAAAGGTTAACTTTGAAGACATCGCTGGTAATGATAACGCCAAGCAAGACTTGCAAGAAGTAGTTGATTTCCTGAAAAACCCAAAGAAATA
>CAUSYU010000021.1:0-6419 GCA_963536065.1 uncultured Candidatus Saccharibacteria bacterium | reverse complement strand
CCAATGGTCATTTCATATTCATCATATACACTCATCATAACGCTCCCAAATCTTTTAGTGCTTGTTCAAAGCTTGTCATGGCTCGCCGAAAACTTTGCGCGGTCAGTTTCACGTTGGTTTCGTGGGCAATTTGATTGCGCAATTTGTGCGCCGCCCACAACCCATTTTCGTCCGTCCAGTCACCCTTGCGAGCTTTCAATCTGTCGCCCATCGTCGTACCCGCCACGCCGCAGTCGCGCATGGCTTTGTCGAGCAGCTTGTCGGCTTTGACAATCGCCATCTGCAAGCCATCTGAGCTGCCCGCCTTGGCGCCATGTTGAATTGCCCGCCAAACTTTTCGGTACATTTCCCTGTCAAGCTTTTGATGTCCGCGCGATGTCAATTGGATAAAAATAATCAGCAAAGCACCGATCACCAGCGCTGCTACCACCAGCGCGATCAATAATCCGTCCATCAGGCAGCCTCCACTTCTGAGGCCAACTTCAACAAGTTGCTGTCTGACTGGCGGTCACCAATCAACTGCACACCAATTGGCAAACCTTCGTCACTAGTTCCAGCTGGCACGGAAATCGCTGGCAGTCCCGCCAAGCTAGCCGGCACCGTCATGATGTCCGCTAGGTACATCTTGATCGGATCATTGGTATTTTCACCAAGTTTGAACGCCGGTGTTGGTGCAACTGGCATCAACAGTGCGTCGTACTCAGCAAATAATTGCTTAAACTCGTTGATGAGTAAGGTGCGCGCTTTTTGCGCCTGCATATAGTAAGCGTCAAAAAAGCCACTCGACAACACAAAGCTACCGATCATAATTCGTCGCTTATTTTCCGTAGTAAAACCTTCGTTGCGGCTGCGACCGTACAACTCCGCCAGCGTTTTCACTTCAGCCGCTCGGTGGCCATAGCGCACGCCATCATAGCGCGCCAAGTTTGACGATATCTCTGCCGGCACAATGATGTAATACATCGCCAGCGAATGTTGCATCATACTGAGGTCCACTTCTTCAACGTCATAGCCCAGCTGCTTTAACTTTTCTGCATAGTCAAGCGTTTTCTGGCGAACCGCCGCGTCCACGTCATCAGTCATACACTGCTTAACCAAACCAATCTTTTTCTTGGTAAATTCTGGCTGGTTCTGCCAAAAGTCCGGCAGCGTCGTCATGTCCTTGTCGTCGCGGCCCGCCATGATTTCCATCACCAAATTGGCGTCATCAGCGTTTGTCGCGAAACAACCGATGGTATCCGTACTTGACGCCATAGCAACCACGCCATAGCGACTGACCGCACCGTAGGTTGGCTTGACACCGACAACGCCGTTAAAGCTAGCTGGCTGACGAATCGAGCCACCAGTGTCTGTCCCCAGTGCAAACGGCACCACGTCAAGCGCCGTCACTACTGCCGAGCCGCCTGACGAACCACCAGCCACTCGAGTTTTATCCGCGGCGTTTTTGGTCGGGCCAAAGGCTGAGTTTTCCGTTGAGCCACCGTGCGCAAAGGCGTCCAAGTTGGCCTTGCCAATGCAGATTGCACCTTCAGCCTCCAATTTTTCAACTGCTGTTGCCTGGAGTGGCGCGTTAAAATTCTCGAGCATTCTTGCAGCGGCAGTTGTCGGCGCTCCAAAGGCCAAGAAATTATCTTTCACGACAAACGGCACGCCAGTCAGCCTGCCAGAAATTTCACCCTTATCCACCAGTTCGGCCCGCTCCAACGCCCGCTCTTCCGTCAAACTGAGCAGCGCATGATAATCTTCAGCGTCACGCGCCCGCTGCAATGCTTCCTTGACATTCTCGACTGCACTTTTTCCGATAAAATCACTAATCCGACTCATCACAACACCTGCGGCACTTTCACTTGATTGTTCTGCTTTTCGGGCGCTAGCTCAAGTAGCTCGTCTCGAGATATTCCCGGCTTGACCTCGTCTTCCCGCCAGACATTTTCTAGGCCCGTCACTTGATAGGTTGGCTCCACACCAGACGTATCGAGCTCGCCCAATTGATTGATATATTCTACGATTTTCTCCACGTCCTGTCGCAAGCCATCCACTTCGCCATCTGCCAATTGCAAACCGCTCAAATCCGCCAAGCGCTGGACATCACTATTAGAAATTGCACTCATGAACTCATTATACCACTTGAAAATTAATTACAGAAAATCACTCGCCCCATGTCAGTAGAAGCGAGTGACAGGTGATACCCAACTAACTAGTCAAGTAGGTAGCTTGAGTTGTATTTGAAGTTTGATTTTTTGATACTTGGCTTGTCATGAGCCTGCACTGCCAACGTGATAGCTAGGGCAACTGCGACAACACTGGTGATTGCGATCAACGTGATAGCCAGTGGGCGTGACTTATTGTAGCCGTTGATGATCTTGCCTATGAAAAATATCACAACTGCCAATACTGCCAAGCAGACGAGTGATGGCAAGAAGTTACCTAAGTACAGTGCTGTGTATACTGAACCAGCATCGGAAACGCCGATCAATAGCAACGAGCTGATCAATACACTGATGAGGTTTGCGACCAGTGGCAACGCCGCCAATACGATCATGAACAAGCTACCATAGGTTGTCAGTTTGTAAGCCAATCGACCAGTGTAACCGCTACGGTCAGCGGCAATGGCGCGCGTTACGCGACCAAACAGGATAAATGCCAACACTGAAAATAGTACTGCCAAAATACCAACGGCCAAAATGTTTGCAGTGATCGAGCCGCTCAACATCAAACCAAATGACATCGCCTCTTTTGCAGACCACATACCGAACAACATTGGTACGAGTACTACACTGGTGATTGCAGCAAATGTTACTGAAACCATTGCTAATACGTATTCAAATGTAAGCCATTTTGCTTGCGAAGCAGCGCGTGGAGCCATGTACTCAGCTTGCTCGACGACTGGAGTTTCTGTTGTTTTCAATTCTGCCATATAATTCTCCTCCTTATTATGGTTATCTTTAGTGTACCATTGTTTGCTTAATTTCTGCAATCAAATCACGCAGCTCTGCGGCTTTTTCAAACTCTAGATTGGCGCTATGCAGCTCCATTTGACCGGTCAGTTCCTTGATCAGCGTTGGGTATTCGTCCTTTGGAATTTTCTTCAAATCAAGTTTTGGCTTTTTGTCCGATTCTTTTTGCGGAATGATAGAACGCAAGCCATCGTCAATCTTCTTCTGAATGGTTTGCGGCGTGATGCCGTGCTCTTCGTTGTATTGCTGCTGAATTTGCCGCCGACGATTCGTTTCATCAATCGCTCGGCGCATACTGTCAGTCACGGTATCACCATACATCAGCACTCGCCCGTCCACGTGTCGCGCCGCCCGGCCAATTGTCTGAATCAGTGCCTGTTCAGAGCGGAGGAAACCTTCTTTATCAGCATCCATAATCGCCACCAGACTGACTTCCGGTAGGTCCAGCCCCTCGCGCAGCAAATTGATACCAACTAATACGTCGTACGTCCCCAGCCGCAAATCTTTGAGAATATCACCGCGTTCCAATGTGTCAATTTCACTATGTAGATACGCCGTTTTCACGCCATTGTCGGTCAGATAGGCGCTTAAGTCCTCAGCCATACGCTTGGTCAAGGTCGTTACCAATATGCGGTGACCGTTGGCGATGGTCTGGCGAATCTCCTCCATCAAATCATCAACCTGGCCTTCAGTCGGCCGCACCTCAATTGGCGGATCAAGCAGCCCCGTCGGCCGAATCAGCTGCTCAGCCGGCTTTGGCGAATGGGCAATTTCATAGTCACCCGGCGTCGCCGACACATAAATCGCCTGGTGAATATGCTGATCAAATTCATCAAACCTCAGCGGACGGTTATCCAGCGCACTCGGCAGACGAAACCCGTGCTCCACCAGCACTTCCTTGCGCGCCCGGTCACCGTTATACATACCGCGGACTTGCGGCAAGGTCATATGCGACTCGTCAACCAGTAGCAGCCAATCATCCGGAAAATAATCAATCAACGTCGCTGGTTGCTCACCCGGTTCACGGTCAGTCAGATAGCGCGAATAATTCTCAATACCTTTAACGAAGCCAGTTTCCTTGAGCATTTCTAGGTCGTATTTGGTGCGCTGACTGAGGCGCTGCGCCTCGAGTAACTTATCGTGCGACTCAAGCCATTTGAGCCGCTCGTCAAACTCTTTTTCGATGCCGATGATGGCCTTTTCAATTCGCTCGCGCGGCGTCGAATAGTGGCTGGACGGGAAAATCGTCAGGCTAGCTGGCTGCTCCAAAATCTCGCCCGTCAGCGGATCAATTCGCGTGAGTCTCTCGACCTCATCGCCAAAAAATTCCACCCGCACCGCCGTGTCCTGCCCGGCCGGGAAAATATCCACCACATCGCCACGCACCCTGAAAGTGCCGCGCGCAAAATCAATGTCGTTGCGCTTATACTGAATGTCAGTCAGCAAACGAATAAACTTATCCTGCACCCGCCGCTCGCCGACCGTCAATTGAATCGCCATATCAGCGTACGTCTCCGGCGAACCAATGCCGTAAATACAAGACACGCTCGCCACAATGATAACATCGCGCCGGGTCAATAACGCCGACGTGGCCGCATGCCGCAGCCGATCGATTTCATCATTGATCTTCGAATCTTTTTCAATGTAGGTGTCACTACTGGCGATATAGGCTTCCGGCTGATAATAATCAAAATAACTGACGAAATAATGTACCTCATTATCCGGAAAAAATTCCTTAAACTCAGAAAACAGCTGTGCTGCCAAAGTCTTGTTGTGTGCCAGCACCAGCGTCGGCACATTACGCCGGGCAATAATATTCGCCATAGTAAAGGTCTTGCCCGACCCCGTCACACCCAGCAACGTCTGCTCACGTTCGCCCCGCTCCAAACCATCCACCAGCTGAGCAATCGCCGTCGGCTGGTCGCCAGTTGGCTGATAGTTGGAGACGAGATTAAAGGCGCTCATATCATTACTATTGTAACGCATCGCAATTTATATATAAAAATATTTTGAAAATCACCAATAGTATGGTATGGTAGCAATATGACATATCGACACAACATCGTTGTTCGTCGTCGCCGCTCTGACCCAGAGGGCTAATTAGTCGTATAGTATTATAAATCAACGAAAGAGCCCTCACCTGAGCGGCTCTTTTTAATTAGTATAGAAAGGAAGGATATGAATCACGACGCACCTCATTACAACAAGGTTGCCAGTCACGAAGCCGTGAACGGTGAGTTCGATACGTGCCTCTTGCTCTACTCCGGAGGCCTCGACACATCCGTCATGCTCAAGTGGTTACAAGAAAAATATAATTGCAAGGTCATCACCCTAACAGTCAACATTGGCCAGACAGTTGATGATCTCGACGCCATCGCCGAAAAAGCCAAAAAACTCGGCGCCATTGAAACCATCACGGTTGATGCCCGCGACCGCTTCGCCGATGGGCTGCTGTCACTGGCCATCAAAGCCAACGCTGATTATCAAGGTGGCTACGCCCTCTGTACGCCACTCGGGCGCATCATCATTTCGCAATTGGCCGTCGAATATGCCGAAAAGTACAATTGCACAGTCATCGCACACGGTGCCACCGGCAAAGGCAACGACCAAGTTCGCTTCGAAACCTACATCACCACACTCAACCCTAAACTCAAGATCCTGGCACCGGTACGTGAGTGGAGTATGGGTCGAGAGGAAGAGCTGGCCTACGCCAAGAAGCACCATATCCCCGTGCCGCACACCCAGGAATCACCCTACTCAACCGATGAAAACATGTGGGGTATCACCAGCGAAGGCGGCGAAATTGAATCACCATCGCTCAAGCCAAATTACCACGCCATTCTCAATTGGTGCTCGACCATCAAATACACGCCAGACGAAGCCGAGGACATTACCATTGAATTTATCAAAGGTGTACCTGTCGCGGTTGATAACCGTCACTTTTCACTCCAGGCGCTCATCCAGCACTGCAACCAACTCGGCCGCAAACATGGCGTGGGTGTATCGACCCTCATTGAAGATCGATTGGTCGGGTTGAAGGTACGCGGCGTCTATGAAAATCCTGGCGCTGCCATTTTAATCGCGGCTCATCAAAAGCTCGAGCAATTGGTGTCGACCCGTGTTGAAAATGAACTCAAAGCCGAAATGGACAAAAAATGGGCGTATCTGACCTACGCGGCTCAGTGGTACGAGCCAGCCGTCCATCACATCAACGCCTACATTGATGACCAGAACCAAAAAGTCACCGGCACAGTGACGGTCCGCCTATACAAGGGTACCATCACCGTCGTCAGCGTGGACTCACCACATTCGTTGTTTGATATCAATCTTGCAACGTTTGATTCCAACACCGCATTCAATCAGAATTCGTCCGCCGGATTCATTGAATTATATTCATTAAGTCAGCGAACAGCTGAAGGAGCATACTCATATGGCAAATAAACTATGGCAATCAACCGCAAC
>CAUSYU010000020.1:0-6729 GCA_963536065.1 uncultured Candidatus Saccharibacteria bacterium | reverse complement strand
GCATGTCTTCCATACCTTTCCTTTGATTTGTTGTTTATATTTGTCGTATCGACTGGTTATTATGATAGCATAGACGGTTTAAAATGTCAATACTTATATCATCGGCTGATGAGACCGTCCCGCCGCAAGCCATCCAGTGCCGCTGTAAATCGCGGGTCATCCTGTAATTCAGCAGTGATTTCAGTGAGTGGCTGCCCGCCAACATACCGACGCAAAATCTCACCGCGCATCTGGCGGAGGCTACCGGTGAATTGCGATTGTTTGGTGTAGTGGCGACTGGCGGACAATTTACCCTTGCCCTGAGCTTTCAATTCACTGCCATAATCCATCAGCGCCCAAAACCACTGGCGCGAATTTGCCCGGTCCATCGTCTGCTCAACAACAGTCAGTATGTCGCGATCCGCTACCGCTTCCTGGCCCGCAAAGAAATGATTGAGATAGACGGTACGAATATTTGTCTCAATGAATGGTGTTGGCACTTGATAGGCATAGTTCATGATGGCACCAGCGGTATTGACGCCGATACCCGGCAATGCAACGAGGTCATCTAGCGTAGTCACTGGGGCGCCAGTGGCAATGGCGTGTGCTGTTTGGTGGAGATATCGAGCGCGGCGATTATAGCCCAGCCCCTGCCACGCACGCAGTACTTCTGTCAGCTCAGCAGCTGCCAGTGATTGAACATCCGGAAACTCAGCAGTAAACTCTCTAAACTTCGTCAATACGCGAGCAACCTGGGTTTGTTGCAACATCAGCTCACTCACCAGCACATAGTACAAGGTCGGCTGATCACGCCACGGCATCGACCGGTAGAGCTCACGGCCTTTTTGATGGATCAGCGCCTGGAAATCATCAGTCGTCATTGCTTTAGTATACGCGAATAGGCCTGACAACGCCTAATTGTGCTATAATGGCACGGTTATGAACATATTTTTTAGACGATACATTTCAGAATTTGTGTACGGGGCAGTTGACGGTACCGTGACAACCTTTGCCGTCGTGGCAGCTTCGGCCGGAGCCGGCATCTCCAGCGCGGTTATCCTCATTTTAGGCATTGCAAACCTCATCGCCGATGGCTTCTCGATGGGTGCCAGTGCCTACCTGGCAGCCAGCGCTGAGCATGAAGATTCGGCCCGCGATACCCAAAAACGAGCTTCACCAAAAATCATCGGCGCAGTTACATTTTTGGCCTTTGTCGCCGTGGGTAGCGTGCCAGTATTGCCGTACTTGATTGACGTCATTGCAGGCTCAAAAGTGCCAAGCACTACCTTGTTTTATATCAGCTCCGTGCTAACAGCGGCCGCCTTCCTGACGATTGGCTTCATCAAAGGCAAAGTTGGTAATCAATCGCCATGGCGAGAAGCCGCCATCACCCTGCTCCTCGGCGCAGTCGCCGCTGGACTGGCCTACTTTGCCGGCGATGTGTTGGCAGCGTGGCTGGGTGTTCAGTTATAATCCTGTGAGCATTCTGTCCTCGACAGTTGAATTGAATGTTAACTCTAGCATTTTCTCAATATCTATACCAATATCCTGATATAATTCAGTGGTATTTTTCGTCGTCAAATCATTTTTGGTATAGCCCAAAAGTTTCGCAGTGTTTATCACTTCCTCTACGCTATTACCCTCTATTTCAATGTATGGTTTTAGCTTCGGCCAGTGGTCAATGACGACCTGGACGCCATCCAAGTCATATTCTTGGCGTTTATTTTCTTGATAGCCGCATGGTTTAATGCCAATCTTTGCTAATATCTCCAGGGTTGTTTCTAGGTCGGAGACTTCAACCTCCCACTCGTGAGTCCCATCAATAGCGTCAGTGGTTATTTCTTTGACAGTCAGAGTAGCGTGTTGCCCATCGGAGCGCAATCGTACCCAGCGATTTGGTGTCGCCGGAATTGTATCAAATACATAACGGTGAAAATTATAATTACCAATCTCTTTAGCACCGAGTTTTGCCAATTTCCCAGCGATATCGGCTGGATCAATATCATATATTTTTGCTTCGTATTCTATATTCGACATTGATTGCATAGCCTTTTATCATCTCCTGCTGTGTTACCTTAATTTACGGCCACCACTTCAGCAAAAAATCCCGATAACCTGGCGCAAGTTTATCGGCAGTCTCAACTTCTACCCGCGTCAGCCAGACGGGACCTGCTTCGCTACCATCACAGGCCTGGTCTGGCAGCTCAATATCATCGTCGATTGTTGCCGTGTAGCCAAGGATAATTTTATGGTTTTTAGCAGTGGTATCATATGGGTCGCGCACATAAAAGTCAGCCGGAGTCGCATCAATGGTGATACCTAGTTCCTCGCGCAACTCCCGCTCCAGCGCTTCATCTGGCATTTCACCAGCGTCGATATGCCCGCCCGGCAGACCAAACCCCGCATCACCCCAATGCCGCATCAACAAGGTGCGTTTGCCATCACTGCTATACAGCGCCACTTTTACACTAACTTCGTGTCGATCATACATTACCTCCAGTATATCCGTTTCGCTATGATTCGACAATGTATTCGTGCTACAGTAGAGATATGAGTGGTCATCCTTCCTCGCCCGCCATACCTGGAGTTAACCTGGGCGGTTGGTTGGTGCTCGAACGATGGATGACGCCAAGTGTATTTGCCGGAACAGACGCGACCAACGAATATGAATTATCTAAAACCACAGATGGCCAGGCGCGCATCCAGCAGCATCGACAAACGTTCATCCAGGAAGCTGACCTCAAATGGTTAGCGCACACTGGTATACGACTACTACGATTACCGATTGGCTACTGGGTGTTCGAGGATCAGCCGCCGTATATATCAGCAAAACCGCAACTTGATTGGCTGATGGACATGGCTCAGCACTATAACTTACAGGTTCTGCTCGACCTCCACGCCGCACCTGGTGCTCAAAATGCCAGCGACCATAGCGGTAGTGGCAACACTGGTAGAGTTCAATGGTATCAACGCGCCAATCAGCAAAAGACCACACAGATACTGCTGGATATCGCTAGTGAATACGGTGAGCATCCAGCCCTGTGGGGCATCGAACTTCTCAATGAACCGCTGGTGACAACACGACGTGAACGATGGCAGTTGTGGTGGTGGACGCGCAAAACGAGCCGGAAATTGCGTAGTAAATTGCCATCTCATGTGCGCATCGTGGCATCTGATTGCTACCAGCCAGCGTGGTGGTCAGGGCGCGTCGGGCCTAATACGCTAGATATACATCATTACCAATGCTTTTCCGACACAGACAATCAAGCAACCTCACTAACCCACCACCGTCAGGTTCTTGACCAACGGTCTGGCGAGTACCGCGATTATGCCCAGCAGCAGCCACTGATCATCGGCGAGTGGAGTGCCGCTCTGCCGCCAGGCATTGCTAGTGATAGTACCGAATACGCTCACTGCCAATCGCAACTTGCCGTACCAGCAAACGTTGACGCCTGGTTTTACTGGAGCTACAAAACCGAAAGCCCCGGGGCCTGGAACTTTCGCGATTGCCATGCTAAGGGGTGGTTTGACGGTATGCTTAGCTCGCGGTAGATGGTATAATGGATATATGTCTTTTCCTAAATTAATTTACAGCATTGCAGTCCTGGTCATCATCGCTTGGGTATTGAGCATGGTGTTTCGCCTTGCCGCCTGGTTGATTAACGGGTTGCTTTATGTTGCAGTTCTGGTTGTTATCATTGGTCTTATTGCACAATTTATCAGCCAGAAAAAGCGGCAAAAATAATTTACCTGTCACTATAGAATAATCACGGCAGTTTGTTCCGCCGTGATGTATGTTATAATCCCAATTCTCGTAACTGTGCTGGATCAACCGTTGACGGTGAATCCATCATCACGTCAACGCCAGAGCCGTTCTTTGGAAAAGCCAGGGTCTCGCGAACGTTCGTTTCGTCGATGAGCTCCATGAGGATGCGGTCAACACCAAAGGCACAGCCAGCGTGTGGTGGCGCGCCGTATTTGAAGGCGTTTAGCATGGCGCCGAACTTTTCCTCAACGTAACTTTTGCTAAAGCCGAGTAGGTCAAATACTTTATATAACACCGCCGGGTTGTGGTTTCGCACGCCACCGGAGCAGATTTCGTAGCCGTTCATCACCATGTCAAATTGGTCGGCGACAATTGCCAATTTATCAGCATCAGTGGCAGCAGCTTCCAAGGCTTGCAAACCGCCCTTTGGCATACTAAATGGGTTATGGCCAAAATCAAGCTTCTTGCCGTGGTCGTCCCATTCATAGAATGGAAAATCGATGATCCAGGCAAACGCTACCACGCTCGGGTCTTTCAGGTCGAAGTGAGCAGCAAATTCGTTTCGCAGACGACCAAGCACGGCGTTGACGACCGGGCGAGCGTCGGCGCCGAAGAAGACTGCATCGCCATCAACTGCACCGGTTTTTTGCTGAATCGCCGTGAGCTCTGCTTCGCTCAAGAACTTGGCAATTGGCGATTTTGCCTCGCCATCTTGGTAAGTGATGTAAGCTAAACCGCCCGCCCCCTCGCTCTTGGCAATGTCAGTGAATTGGTCGATTTGCTTGCGGCTGAGACTGGCGCCATTTTTAACGCAAATCGCCTTGATACACTCAGCGTTTTTAAACACGCCAAATTCGGTGCTGGCGAACACATCGGTCAGCTCAATCAGCTCCATGCCAAAACGCAAGTCTGGCTTGTCCGAGCCGTAGGTCTCCATGGCGTCGCGGTACGAAATGCGCGGAATTGGACTGCCGTCACCGACCGCGAGACCACTCAAATCCAGCAACTTCTTGCCCGCAAAATCAGTCGCCAGCTGCTGCATCAACGGTTCGACCTCACGGCGAACTTCCTCGCCGTCCTCAACAAAACTCATCTCCAGGTCTAGCTGATAAAACTCACCGTATAGTCGATCGGCTCGCGGATCTTCATCGCGAAAACACGCCGCCAGCTGATAATACCGCGGCACGCCGCCAACCATCAGCAGCTGCTTGAACTGCTGCGGCGCTTGCGGCAGAGCATAGAACTTATTTTCCTGCAACCGGCTGGGGATCAGAAAATCGCGTGCACCCTCAGGGCTGGAATTTGCCAAGATCGGTGTCTGAATCTCGATGAAGTCCCGAGTATCCATATACTGATGCATTCGCCTATACATCTCAGCGCGTTTTTTCAACATCTCCTGCATCTTTGGACGGCGCAAGTCGAGGTAACGATATTTGAAACGCAAGTCCTCACCCGCTTGGTTTTCCTCAGCAAATGGCTGGATCGGCAAGGTTTCAGCACGGTTCAAAATTTCCAGGTTTTCCACCACAATTTCCACATCACCACTGGCGATATTTGGGTTTTTCAAACCTTCGCCACGCTCCGTCACCATACCGCTAGCACGAATCACAAATTCATCACGCAAGCTTTCCGCCAAACGAAATGCCTCCGCCCTATCAGGATTAATCACCAGCTGCACCAACCCAGTATGGTCGCGTAGGTCAATAAAAATCAGCCCGCCGTGATCGCGCCGGGAATGCACCCAGCCCGCCACGGTAATCATTTCCCCAACTTTTGTTGGTGTATCAATTGCAAAAGTCCTCTGTTTCATATCTGTTATTATACCACAGCGGCAACAGTTTTATGCTATAATCGCCCTATGGATAGCTATACGGTGGGCACTGTAGTCATCTTTTGTTTAATTACGTGGATCATCGCCAGTCCTTTTGTAGTGTTTTATTATCATAAACGATATATCACAGCCTACCGGGAGCTAGAGGAATTACGCCAGGAAGTATCGCCCGCAGTAGATATCCAGTCAACCAAAGTGTCCGTCTCGGAAGGGGCACAATCAACGAACAAGCAGCCCATTACCGAGAACAGGTCTAATCCAGCCACACCACTCAGCGACCATGAACTGCTCACCAAAATTCGCTCCATGTCGCCGTATGATTTCGAAAAATACATCGCTCAATTATTTGAGCATTTTGGCTATTCGGCTGCAACCACCCCGTATAAACGCGACGGTGGCATCGACATTGTATTATACAAAAACGGCGTCCAAAGTTATATCCAATGTAAAAAATATATCGAAAAAATTGTCAAAGTATCCGAAGTGCGTGATTTTTATGGTGCAGTTGTTGATCATTTACACGGAGGTGAAGCATTCTTTGTCACGACAAATATCTTCTCATCGGATGCGCGAAGATTTGTAAAATATTCTACCAACGGTAACAAGATACGGCTTATTGATAACACGGGACTACTCACCATCATTCGCGCCCTTGAAGATAAAGGTGTCGTAATACCAATTCCTGACGTATCAGACATATCTCAAAAAATTAAACCATGCCCACGCTGTCGTGGCGGTCATCTGGTGATAAGACACAGCAAAAATAATCATTCACCATTCTACGGATGCTCGAATTATCCCGAATGTCGATACATGCAAAAGATAAATTCTTAGATAGTTTCGGTAGTTTTTGGGCTATTATTGCCACGTGGATTGTGCTCGGCTACCTTACGCAGATCTTCATGGGTATCAAATTCATCATTGATTTTCTTTCCTAAAAGCGCTTCCAAAGCATCTTCCAGGCTTAACAGTCCAACTGTTTCACGGTACTGGTTGATCACGATGAATAGATGGTGTCTGGTTTTGATGAAGGCAGCCAAAGCTTGCTGCAACGATTGGTCTTCTCGAATGTAAAACACAGCGTGCTCCATGGCATCAGTAACGTGGTGCGCTTTTTGCGACTTTTTGGCATTACCGATGGTCACCAAATCTT
>CAUSYU010000019.1:0-7872 GCA_963536065.1 uncultured Candidatus Saccharibacteria bacterium | reverse complement strand
CGCGATCGTTAAGTAGATATTCGGTGGCCTGGATTGACTGACTACGCCATTCGTCCTGAAAAGTTGCCAGGTAGTCAAATGACTGGTTGTCGTTTTCTTGTTCAGGGTAGATGAGGTCGATATCTGCTAGCTGATCAAACGGTACGATGGTCTTTGTTGCACCGTGAGTCATTTCGATATGAAGTTTGGGCAGTAGCTTCGCTTCCCCGTCTTCTAAAACAATAGGTACAAATACAGCGAGTTTGTCAGCGATGATTGGCTCGGTTTGCTTAAATATGTCGACTATGGCTTGACAATGCTCCGAGTCGGCAAGTAGCTCATCAAACTCCGTGGTGGCTTTTTCGGTGAGTCGTTGTATGATGAGCTGCTGTTGTTCGGAGTTAAGCTTGCTGAATGATTCCCTCGATAACACTCGGTTGACTAGCCCACCAGTATCATAAATCAGCTCGGCGTAATCCGACGGCTCCTCTGGTTCTTGTTGGCGAATCTCCATAATGTGAGACAATTCCAAACTATCGCCGTTGTCGAGCGCCAAACGTACTGTGCGCTCGCCTAGCTCTGAGCTGACTTCAAACCGTGCGACTGCCTCTGAGTATTGTTCGACGCCTAATATAGGTTCGCCTTCGCTGTTAGTGTGAGAGGTTATGGCGGTGATGTCGACCGGCTTGCTTAGTAACTCGGGAGTGAATAGTTGGTTGTTCAGGGTTGTCTGCAATGTCTCGTCTGGTAGGTCTAGCGTCGCTTCCCTGTTGTAGGCCATATCCATCAGGACGTCCAGAACAATTGGTCGCTTTTGGGGACGAGTAAATGGTGCTTCGCTCATGTACATATATTATACCAGTGAATTGCAGAAAAATCAATAGCAGTGAGCTCATTCTATGGAATAGTTGCGTTTTTGGCAACAATGTGATAATATGTGTAATTACTATGGAACGCGAGAAGAGCAATTTCACACCTGGTGGGCATGATGAAGCAAACGTAGATGCGACCTTTGATGACATTATGACTGGTGCAGGTCTAACTGGCGAAGATATGGCTACGGTCCCTAGGAAGTGTCGAGATTGTCCAGTGCTAAAGCACAATCTTGGGGGAATAGCTTGTATGCGCCAAGAAGTACAAGAAGGCCTGAGTATAGATACTGAACAAGTAAAACAGCGTTTACTGATGATGAGAGAGGCGGGCCATGAGGCCTTGGTGTCATTGACAGATGACCAGATAGGTCAAATGGCTACTAGTGCTATAGCCCATAAGCAAAGAGAGGTCATGGAGATATTAGACAGCTTTGACAGGCAGTCAGCTAAATTACAAGCTGGCGTAGACCGTCTTACCAGTCACTGCGCAGGGCCTCTTAAGATGCGCGGTTCACGGGATGGTAAGACGGTGACAGTAACTAGCTGTATGTCGGGTATAATAACCCATTCAGGTGAGACAGGATTTGCTGACGTACACTACAGTTAGTGGTCTATCGCGTGGTCTGATACAATAGATCATATGGACTTTATCACAATTACACACATCAGAGCACGTCAAATTTTAGATTCCCGGGGTAATCCAACGGTTGAAGCAGATGTCATATTGAGTGACGGCTGTTTTGGTCGGGCGGCGGTGCCGTCTGGAGCGAGTACTGGGTCTCATGAGGCGGTAGAACTACGAGACGATGAACTGCCATTTGGTGGCAAGGGTGTTCTCAAAGCGGTTGAAAATGTTAATACGGAAATCGCTGATGCACTGCGCGGCATGAGTCCGTTTGACCAAGAAGCGATCGACCAAAAGATGATCACCCTAGACGAAACGCCAAACAAGGGTCGTTTGGGTGCAAATGCTATTTTGGCAGTCAGCTTGGCGACTGCCAAAGCAGCAGCAGCGTCACGTGGCGTGGCACTGTTTACCTACATCAACACCCTGGCTGGTAACCCACAGATGAGCTTCCCGATGCCGATGGTTAATGTCATGAACGGCGGTCAGCACGCGTTGGGTGCGACAGACATTCAAGAATACATGATCATCCCCGTTGGTGCATCAACCATGCAAGACGCAGTGACCATGAGCGCCGAAGTATTTCACGTGTTAGCGAAAGTTCTCAAACAAGAGGGCTACCCAACGACTGTGGGTGATGAAGGTGGCTATGCACCTCGCGTTCGTTACGGTAACTCTGAGCCGATCACCCTGCTCAGTCGAGCCATCGAACAGGCTGGATACTTGCTGGAGCGTGACTTTGCCTTTGCGCTTGACGTGGCTGCCAGTGAGTTTTATCAGAGCCAGACTGAACAGTACAATTTGTCCACAGAAAACCGTGTGCTAGACACTGACCAGATGATCAAAATGTATAAGGAACTACGCGCACAATACCCGATTGTCTCCATCGAAGATGGACTAAACGAAGAAGCCTGGCGTGGTTGGCAGAAGCTGACGCTGGAGTTGGGCGGCACTACGCAGTTGGTCGGCGACGACCTGTTGGTCACCAATGTCGAGCGTCTGGAACAGGCTATTGAGCAAAAAGCTGGCAACGCTATCCTTATCAAGCCGAACCAAATTGGTACACTGACCGAAACCATCGCTGCAGTCAAGATGGCCAAAGAAGCTGGTTGGAACACGGTGATGAGCCACCGTTCTGGCGAGACGGAAGATACCACCATCGCCCACTTGGCGGTTGGCTTGGGAACTGGACAAATCAAGACTGGTTCAATGTCTCGTTCAGAGCGCATCGCTAAGTACAATGAGCTGATGCGTATCTCAGAGCTGCGTCCTGACATCGAGCTGGCGCGTCCGTTTGTACAGATGTAGGGCGCACTAAGCGCGAATAGTGACGATGTTGCCAGCTTGCAACTTAATGATGCGTGACGCGACTGAGGACGTCACTTCCCCGCCGTCGACATAGACACTCACCATATCACCGAAGTACTTGATGGCTTCGGTGATATTATTAGCTGGTGGCATGCCAGCTGGGTTGGCGCTGGGTGCCAACAAGGGACCGGTTTGGCGGATGAGACGTGCTAAATTGCCGGTGACCAGTCGAAAAGCTAGTGTGCCGTTTTGGTGGGCGGTGTGCGGAAAATCGTTGCTGGCTGGTACAACGATGCTGGTCGGTCGCTCGGCATTCAGCTGTAGGTAGTGCTGATGTTGAGTAGCAGTTAAACCTGGGATGTCGGAGATGTCAGCGACCAGGATGATGCATGATTCGTTAGCTGGGCGGTGCTTGGCGCGGTATAGCCGCTCCATGGCGTGGCGGTTGGCAGCGGAAGCGACGATACCGTAGATGGTGTCGGTTCTGAGGACGACCAATTTGGCACTGGTAAGTGCCTCTGACACACTAGGGTCTGATATGGTGCTGGTGATGAACATTGAATTATTTCACTGGTGGTTAACCGCCAAGATTGTCGATAATAGTTTGCAAAAAGCCTCTGGGAGCTGGCGGTGGTGTTTGGTCTGGCTCTTGGGTCGATGATGTTTGCTCAGCTGAAGGTGTTGCGGTAGGTTCGGTGTTGATGTGGATAGAATTAGCAGCGGTATCGGCCGCTTCCTTCAGTATGATCGCTGGCGGAATAAACAAAGCAGAGGTAATGGCTACTGCACCGACAACGGATGTGATGGTGTCTTTGAGTCCTCTTTCGTTCTCTGTTGATAGCTTTGCAAATTCTGCCAGATCCATACCCATATTATATCATATTTGGTTATAATGTACAATTACTCCCGCCTGAGCGAGAGTAATTTGTAGTTGACGCGAGAAACTGATTAGTCAGTAACTTCAACACCCATGCTGCGAGCAGTACCAGCGATGATTTTGACGGCGCCGTCTGTGTCGATGGCATTGAGCTGGTCTTTTTTGACCTCAGCGATTTCTTCCAGCTGAGCGCGGGTGATTTTACCAACTTTGTCGGTGTGTGGCTTGCCGCTACCCTTCTGGATGCCGGCTTTTTCGCGGATCATGTCGTCCACTGGCTGACCCAATGATTTCCATGCGAAAGTGCGGTCTTCGAACACTTGAATGTGCACAATGACGTCTTTGCCCATCAAATCTTTGGTGGCATCGTTAAATGGATTGATGAAATCCATCATGTTTAGTCCCCACTGACCCAAGGTTGAACCAACTGGAGGCCCAGCGGTAGCGCGACCAGCTGGAATACGTAGTTTTAGATTTCCAATGACTTTCTTTGCCATGATGATAAACCCTTTCAAAATTAGTTGAAGCGTATTGAAAGTGTGCGTAACATAGGTATTATACAAAAAAGTGTGGTATAATTCAAGCATGAACGTGCGAGGCCCGCTCCCGATTAAGCGCATCATTAACGCGTTTGGTGCGGTGGGCTACACATTGCTCCTATTTGTTTACGCAATCATCTCCCTGTCCGCCGTAGTGTGGCTGATGCGTCGCGGTAAGTTCTTTGGACTGTCAGTGAATTTGCGCACTGCAGAACCGTTGATGCAGACAGCGCCGACAGAACCAGAGCCGTTGACGGCTCAGCTGTTGAGTGCTGCGTTGGGGATTGCTACGGCGTTGGTGCTGCTCATCACCCTCACTGCTCTTACCTATTGGCTAGGACGCGGCGGTTCGCGGATGTTGAAGCGGTCAGTGCGGTTTTGTCAGTGCCCCGTCACCTTGGTGACGTTGCTGGTGGGTAAAGTGTTGGCTTGTGGTGTGGCGACAGTGCCGGTTTTGCTGGCTGGTATTTTGCAGATGGGTAATCTGTGGGTGGTGATCATTTTGTTGGGATTTATCACTGTGGCGTTGATCATTTTCCTATTGCAGCACTATCTGGCGTACACCAGTGAAGTGGTACAGGCCAAAGACGTTTGGTAATTTAGCGTGTGACGCATTATTTTTTGCGTGACCAAAAGTGCGTGATGACATTGCCAGTAACGATGCCAGCTGCCACGCCGCCAGCAATGGTCAAAGCTTTGACCGCCTCTTTGCCAATCTCTGAGAGCGCCAACATGCGAGCTATTTTAGGATCTTTGATTTCAAGGCTAGTTGGGAGCTCAGGTGGACGGGTATCGTCCTTTGCTGTTGTTGGCTGTTCTGTTGCTTGTGCCTCTTTTGATGCAGCAGGTATACTGCTATACGCGGAATTTATCATGTCGACTTGTTGCTGTCCCAGGGCTCCTGCAAAATCGGTAGCAAAATGAGCAGGTATACGTAAAGGGTCTCCTTTGCACTCTTCTAAGGACTCTTCGTATAGTTGGTTTACACATAGCTTAGCTTGCGCTAGTACGCCTGTCTGCTTCTCTGGAATACTGTCCGGAGCGATGATGTGCGCTGCAGCTACAATTGCCTGTGTATCGCTTTCCATTAGTCCAGCGAGCCAAGTGAGTAGAGATTCCTTTTGCTTTGGTGTTGTCGGTAAGTCTTGTAAGTAATGGGTAATAAGTTCTCGTACTGCTGGGAGATATTGCATATTTAACGAGTTGCTAGTCTTATTTATGGCACGCTGTTGCTCATCAATAGTCTGTTCGGCAGACAGTTCTTCAAAGGTCGCGATCAATTTATTTCTGGCAGCTAAATGTTTGAGAGAGGCGCTTGTTAAGTCCTCACCATCAGGCTCACCTAGTGCCTCTAACCATTCTTCTGAGGGTTTGGCGGCCTCCTGGGTGGTGTTGTCACTGGGCTGTATGGTCCCCTCGTTTTCCTTGGAGTTATCATCACTGGGTTCCGGCATTTCTAGTGTGCTCATGGTAAAACCTCTCCACCCTTTTGATAATAATTGATAAATTGGACTGTCTGGTCTACGTGTTAGACTTTTTTCACCTGCAGGGCGTCAAGTTCAACTGGCGTGTCACGTCCAAACATGCTAACCATGACACGGATTTTGCCTTTGATTGGGTCGATTTCGGCGATCGCACCGTCAAAGCCTTTGAACGGACCATCGGTGATGGAAACAACTTCGCCCTCTGAGAAGTCAATCTGGTGCTTTGGCTCTTCGACGCCCATGCGCTTTTTGATTTTGGCAATTTCTTTGTCAGAAACTGGTGTTGGCGTGGTGTCTGCGCCGACAAATCCAGTCACACCAGGCGTGTTGCGGATGATGTACCAGGTTTCATCAGTTAGGTTCATTTCTACTAAAACGTAGCCCTGGAAAATTTTGGCCTCAACGACTTTGCGTTTGCCGTTTTTGATTTGGATTTGTTTTTCTTTTGGGACCATGACGTCGAAAATTTTGTCTGCCATGTCAACACCGTTGATGCGCTGACGAATGGATTCTGCTACCTTTTCTTCGTAGCCAGAATAGGTGTGAATAGCGTACCACTGACGGGTTGAGTCGTAACGATTATTTGCCATAAAAAACTCCTTTTACCTTTATTTCAAAATTTGCTCAAAGACCCAGTTAAATCCAGCGTCAAGTAATAAAATCAATGTGGTAAGCAGTAAAGTGAAGCCAATCACGGTGCCGGTCATGATCCAGGTGTTGGCGCGGGTCGGCCAGCGAACGAGTTTCAGCTCGGCCCATGCTCCCTTGAAATAACCAACAAATGAGTCGCGCATGCCTGAATCTGACTCAGGCTTTTTGACAGCGCGTGCTGGTTTGGTGGTTGGTTTCTTTTTGACGGTTTTTTTAGGGGAATCATCCGTTGCCTTGATGCGGCGTACGGTAGTTTTCCCTGTCTGCTTACCCTTTTCTGCCATGTGTTTCTCCCAAATTAAAAAGTCTGTTTTTCACAGACTGTCAAGTATAGCTTAGCACAAAAAATGCATGCATTGCAAGTGTGAGCGGTATTATTGCTTTTTGGCGGGCTTTGCCGGTGGCAGGCTGAAGCTGAAGGTTGATCCGTGATTGAGACGGCTTTCTAGTTTGATGGTACAGCCGAGTTTGCGGGCTAGTTTGGCTGCTACGTACAGCCCCAGTCCAGTGCCACTGGTTTCGCGGGTGCGGTAATCTTCGGCGCGGAAGAAACGGTCAAAAATCTTTTTTTGATCACTGCGCCCGATGCCGATGCCGGTGTCCTTGACGCCAAAGTAGACTTTGCCGCCGCTGCGCTTCATGATGAGGGTGACCGAGCCTTTTTGGGTGTATTTGATGGCGTTGGTGATGAAATTTTGCAATAATTCTTCAAGATATAGCCGAGACACATTGACATTGCCGACGCCTGCTCTGACGTCCAGGTTGAATGCTAATTTTTTCTCTGTGGCTTGCGGTTCGTATTCGTGGCGGAGTTTTTCGGCTAGTTCAGTGACGTTGATGAGCTCTGATTCATCAGCAATACCGCGCTCCGCGCGAGACAGCGTGCTGAGGTCGTTGACGATGCGCGCGAGGAACATGATTTGTTTGTGGGCTTCGGCAAGCGAATCGTCTAATTTGTCGGTCATGCCGCGGTGCATCATGAGCTGGACGTTGGAGAGTGAGGCTTCGGCGATGGTGATGGGGGTGCGTAGTTCGTGGCTGATCACACTGATGAATTCATCGCGCTCTTCTTCCAAACTTTTGACGCGAGTGATGTCGCGCAAAATGAGGACGTAGCCGTCCGAAGTGAGTGTGTCGCTGCCGCCCTGTACTGGTGCAAAAGTGGCTGACAAGCGCACGCGGTCACCGCCCTCAAGGGGCATGATGATGTCGTCGCGGGTACGAATGGCTGGCGATTTTCGCAACTCTTTGAATACAGGAACTGGCTGTTTGTCGTTGGTTTCAAAATTTAATAACTCATCAATGTGTACGCCTTGGATGCTGGCGTTGGTGTCAAGTAGACTCAAAGCGGCGGCGTTGTAGAGGCCGATGATGCCGTGGGCGTCCATGCTGATGATGGCGTCGGTGAGGTTGTTGACTAGTGTCAATACGCGGTCGCGTTCCAGCCGTTCACGGGAGCGACTACGTCGTAGCTCTTGGCGTGACTGGTGTCGTCCACGATAGGCGATGACGACGACTGCTAGAAACATCAGCCATG
>CAUSYU010000018.1:0-8070 GCA_963536065.1 uncultured Candidatus Saccharibacteria bacterium | reverse complement strand
ATAAGGGGAATATATGGGCAAAAAGTTAATCGTTGGCAACTGGAAAATGCACCTAGCTATGCAAGAAGCAAGTCTTTATCTGCATAAGTTGATGAAGATGATTTCATCGCATCGTGATGTAGAAACGGTAGTCGCGCCAACGATTTTGACGCTTCAGAGCTTGAGTCTGCAAGTGAACCGCCGACTCATCAAGCTGGCAGCTCAGAATTGTTACTGGCGTGACTATGGTAATTACACTGGCGAAGTGCCAGCGGCTCATCTTCGTGGCCTGGTTGATTATGTCATTGTTGGACATTCGGAACGGCGCTATGTTTTTCAGGAGCGTGACCGCGACATCAGATTGAAAGTTCAAGCCGCGCTGCGTAATCATTTGCAACCAATCCTGTGTATTGGCGAAACGCTGCAAGAAAAAACCCTTGGCGAAACAGCTGATGCGCTGCACGATCAACTGCTGAGCGGTTTGGCGAATGTGACAGCTGATGAGTTTGACCGCATCGTGATCGCCTATGAGCCAGTTTGGGCAATTGGTACCGGAGAAAGTGCCAATCCAGCTGACGTGCGACGAGCCATTAAGACGATTCGTCGTCAAATTCAGCAGCTATTTGGCAAAAAAGCTGCAACTGAGGTGAGAATCTTGTACGGCGGTAGCATAACGGTTGAAAAGGCAAGTGATTATTTGCGTATTGATGGAATCGATGGTTTGTTGATCGGTGGTGCTAGTTTGGACGCCTATCAATTTATCGATATTATAGAAAAAGCACATAACAGCAATCGGGAGGGGAAATGACAGATATTGACTTTGAGGAACTGGACAGGGCGGTGAATTCACTGATGAATCAGCGCCAACAGGACAGCGACCGTGCTTCAGGCAGCCCAGCGGCTGATGACAAAAAGACCGAAATAGCTGCCGTGGCTAATGATAAAAAACCTGAAACAACTTCGGTAACTGACAGTCAGCCAGCCGACACTGCTCCTGTGGTGGAAGCTGAGAAAACTGAGATTAAGCCTATCTCCGAGAGCAATGAACCCAAAGAGCCAGCGCCAGCTAAAGAACCGACGGCGCCAGCGTCAACATTTGGTCACGTTTTCATTGCGCCTGAGGCAAAGCCCGAGGTTGTGCCTGAAGTGAAGCCTGAGATCACACCTGAACCAGAAGCTACTCACAGTCCTGAAGCTACCAACACCCAGCCAGAGTCTGTCGTAGAAGAGCTAGCTCAGTCGGAGCCATCAGAAGCAGCTGTGACAGATCAGGCTGTTGATGAAACCCCAGCGCCCGAAGCTGAAGACAAGACGGAGAAACCAGTGTTTGTTCCACCAGTCACTCCACGGCACACAGGTCGTGTCATGGACGTGGTAGCGCCATCGTCAATGAGTGCAGCTGCTATGAGCACGCGTCCAGCATCGGCAGCAGCTCGTACCAACACAGTGGTGGCTGATCCAATGGTTAACCCAGTGCGGGCACCACGCATGGATATGTCTGGCGGTCACGAGTCAGTATCAAGCAACACGCCAGTTGAGACGGCAGCGCCAACCTTAGATACTACAGACTTGGCAAATGCTATTTCTCAGTCATTGTCATCAACTGAGCAGCCAGCGGATACGTCGAGCTTTGCTGAAGCAGCGTCAGAGCAATCAGCAACGTCATCATTAGCTTCGCCGTTTGTGAATAACGCTAGTGCGACCATCGAAAAGCGTCCATTGGGCTCATATGGCACAAGCAACGGTTCTGACGAGAACAGTGAGGTTTCCATGGTCAGCCCAGATTTGATGGGTGCTGAGACAAAAGATGATGTACAACCAACCTCAGCAATGAATGATCTTGGCGGTAAACCACGGCTGAGCCTTGAGCCAAGCTCAGAAGTTGCAGCTGAAGAGTCAGTTGGCATGAATTCTGACCTCGACCGAGAGCTCATGGCTTTGGAGATGGGGATCAAGAGCGAATTGGCCGACGGCGATGCTGACGCCTCTGAAGAAGAGCAAACGCCAGAGGTGGCTGCTACGGTTGCTGAGCTAGACTCATTGACCAATGAATCTAGCGCTGCTGAGGCGGACACTCCTGAAGAGAGCGCTGTGGAAAATGACCAGCCTGCGGCGGAGTTAGCAAGCGACAGCGCTTCTCAGCCAACGCCAACGTTTGATCAACAGGCAGCAGTGGCAATGAACGCAAATGAGCCAGCGGAGTCATCAACACCAGAGCCTGCTCCAATGTTTGAAGCGGCTGCAGCTCAACCACAGCCTATTGAAGAGAAGAAACCATCTGGAGTGATGAGCTTTATCATCATTTTGATCTTGTTGCTGCTGGGTGCGGGTGGCGGAGCTGCCGCATATTACTTCTTGCTGGTACAATAGTACAATGGATATATTGACGGAACTGAATCCAGAGCAACTCCGGGCAGTTAAGCATGAATCTGGGCCATTGTTGATTTTGGCTGGTGCTGGTAGTGGCAAAACGAAGACATTGACGCACCGCATAGCGTATTTGGTGTCACAGAAGAATGTTTGGCCAAGCCATATTTTGGCAGTAACGTTTACGAACAAGGCTGCCAAAGAGATGAGGCAGCGACTAGCTGTGTTACTGCACGAAAATCCAGACGACCGTCGGTTTATGTCGTGGATGGGAACATTTCACAGCATTTGTGTTCGCATCTTGCGCATGGATGGGATGGCTTTGGGTCTGGACAAACGATTTGTGATTTATGACACAGATGACCAATTGAGCTTGATCAAGCAAATCATGAAAGCGCACGATATGACCGACCGTGACATTAAGCCGCGTTCGGTGCTGGCTGCCATCTCTCATGCAAAAAATGACATGATAGACCCGGAGGCCTATGTGGCGTCAGCGTCGAGCCCCGTCCAGCAGCGAATTGGCGCACTGTTTCAGGCGTACGAGAAGGCACTTCGTCAGGCGGCAGCGCTTGATTTTGATGATTTGCTACTGAAGGTTGTTGAATTGTTCAAGACATATCCTGACATTCGTCAAAAATGGCAGCAGCAATTTCAGCATATTCTGATCGACGAGTATCAAGACACGAACACGGTGCAATACACGCTGATTAAATTATTGGTCGGGCCAGAGCGCAATCTTTCAGTAGTTGGTGATGATGCTCAGTCAATCTATAGTTTTCGTGGCGCTGACTATACCAATATCCTCAATTTTGAACGAGATTTTCCTGGAGCGGTGGTCATCAAGCTGGAGCAAAACTACCGCTCGACTGGCTCAATTTTGAACTTGGCGAACAATCTCATCCAGCACAACGTTAATCGGACTGACAAAAATTTGTGGACCAACAGTGGCGATGGTGCGGAGCCGCAGTTGTGGCAGCTGTACTCTGAAGCTGAAGAAGCTCAGGTGATTGCCAATGAGATTCGTCGTCAATTGAGTATCGGACGCTCACCAGATGACATCGCTGTGTTGTATCGGACCAATGCCCAAAGTTACGCAATTGAGCGGGCGCTGCGCCAAAACTATTTGCCATACAAAATTGTGGGCGGATTGCGATTTTTGGACCGAGCGGTCGTCAAAGATGTTTTGGCGTATTTGCGGCTGCTCTATCAGCCGAGCGACAGGATGAGTTTTTCACGCATTGTCAACGTGCCGAAACGAGGTATTGGCGCGGTGAGCGTGGCTAAATTTTTGGCATGGAATGATGAGCAAGGGACGACTGTCGTTGACGGGCTGTTGGCGGTCAATGAGGCAAATGGGCTAACACCACGTGCTAGGCATTCGCTGCACGAGTTGGGCGTACTGCTCAGTGATTTACAAAAGTCGATTGACGAGGCGCCAGCTGACGTGATTGAAAAAATTATTGATCAAACAGGGTATGGCATGTTTATCAATGACGGCAGTGTCCAATCAGAAGAGAGAATGGAAAACCTGGGCGTTCTGGTGGCCGAAGCCAAAGCCTATGTTGATGTGCCGACGTTCCTGGAGGAAATGGCATTGATGTCTGCTAGCGATGATCAAGCACAAGAGCAAATCACCCTGATGACACTGCACGCCGCGAAAGGTTTGGAATTTCCGGTGGTATTTCTGACTGGCCTGGAGGAAGGGATATTACCGCACTCCCGCGTGTTCGACGGCGGTAAAGCTGAGGACGTCGAAGAAGAGCGGCGACTCTGTTATGTCGGCATCACTCGTGCTCGCCAAGAATTATTCATCACCTGTGCTAGTTCCAGAACGCAATTTGGACAAATAGCCTACAATCTGCCATCGCGCTTTTTGGATGAGATGGGAATTTTGAGCGGCGGTTTGGACAAGCCTGCTTCGTCGAGTTTTATCCCCGAACCTGAATTTTACAGTGATGAAATTGGTTTGGATGTTGGCGACAGGGTACGCAGTCCACAATTTGGTGTTGGTGAGATTATGGAAGTAGACGGTTTGGCGGTAGTAGTGGCCTTTGAAAATGGCAAAACCAAAAAGCTAAATGTTGAGTTTGCTCGATTAGAAAAGTGCTAGTCGGTTGCCAATATGAGCGAGTTCTGCTATAATCAATAGAGCGTTTTTCGCTATGAGTATGAAATTTGGACTGAAAATTCACCACAATACAGCTCGAATGATGATAGTCGTAGCGATTGCTGTCTTTGGAATTGCGAGCGTGAAGCTTGTTGACAATGCTTTGGCTCGGGATCAGGTTCAGGAATCAAATACGGCTGCTCCAAATGGCGAAAAGGTAGTAACGATTCATGACCGGGGTCAAGAACGATCCATTGTCACTACTGTCGGGACCGTTAAAGAAGCCTTGAAAGCAGCCGATATTTCGGTTGATGAAAAGCATGATGTCGTTGAACCGAGCCTTGACACTCAGTTGGTGTCTACGAAATATAACATCAATATCTATCGTGCGCGGCCAGTAACAGTGGCGGATGGTACGCACCGAGTTCGTGTGGTGACCGCCCAGCAGACGACACCGTTGATAGCACAGGCTGCGGGCGTGACTGTTTACCCTGAGGACAAGACAACCATTGAACCGCCGAGCGACTTTTTACTGGACGGTGCTGATGTTATTTTGAAAATTCACCGAGCTACACCATTACAACTGACGCTTTATGGCAAAACCACTGAGGTCAGGACGATGGCTCGTACGGTCGGAGAATTGTTGCGTGAGAAAAACATAACGCTTGGTAAAGATGACGGCATGTCTGTTCCTGAATCAACACCTATCACTGCTGGTATGCACCTCAGTGTTTGGCGTAATGGCAAACAGACGGTTACTGTCGAAGAAGAAATTGCCGTCCCTGTTGAGCAGGTTAAAGATGCCAACCGAGAGACTGGCTTCAAACAGGTCAAAGAAGCTGGCGCACCGGGTAAAAAGAACGTTACCTATGAAATTGAGATGAGAAATGGTCAGGAAATTTCACGCCGTATCATTGCGAGTGTTACAACTGTTGAGCCAAAGAAGCGCGTTGAGCTAGTGGGCGCCAAGAGTGCTAACACCTTCTCTGGTAGTTTTTCTGAGGCCTTGGCACGGTTGAGAAGTTGTGAAGGAGGTTATACATCAAACACCGGAAACGGTTATTATGGCGCGTATCAGTTTGATAAGCGCACCTGGGGAGGCTTTGGTGGTTATTCGGTAGCTTCTGACGCTCCGCCATCAGTGCAAGACGAGAAAGCATGGCAGACATACAAAGCTCGTGGCTGGCAGCCATGGCCAAGCTGTAAGGTAAGGATGGGTCTACAAGACATCTACCGGTAATATCAGGTAATCTGTAGGAAATACATGAAGCGGTATTGGTTTTTACTAAAAACTCCAAAAGTAGCAGTGATGATAACAGGGCTGATGGCCGCAACCGCGTTGACTGTCGTTCTGGCGGTATCGTCAGTCCAAAGAAAACTCGCCCAAGCTACAGAAAGAGAAGCAATTCACGAATATACCGTCATCACCGAAGAACCGGTCCAGTTTGAGGTACAATCAGCAAAAAGTTACGCCCACGCCGTTGGTTTTAAGCAGGTGCAGCAGGCGGGTGCTGTCGGTTCTAAGCAGGTGACGCATAGCGTGAAGGTGAAGGGTGACGGCACGGAAGTTGCGAAAAATAAAGTTGCTGAACAAATCACCAACCAGCCTGTGGCGCAGATAGAGATTGTTGGTGCCAGGCTGCCGAATGCCTTGACCAAAGCCAAAAGCGCCCAGCAGTTTACCGACTCCAAAGGCATATCGCACCGCGAAACCTACTATGATCTGCCGATGAATGTTGCCATCAATGCTTGCGGCGGCGGTGGTTATACGGTGAGGGCGGACGGCGCCAAGGTAGATAAAGATGGCTATATTTTAGTAGCGGCAAATTATGGTAATTATCCGCGCTGCTCGGTGGTAGAAACCAGTATGGGACCTGGTAAGGTGTATGATACTGGTGGTTTTGCGGCTCGGCATCCGCATGGGTTTGACCTGGCGACTGACTGGACGAACGGAGATGGTCGCTAGATGGCATCAACTCGCGGACCGAAAAAAGAGTTAGGCCAGCATTGGCTGCGTGACCCAGGGATTTTGGCAGAGATAGCCGAGGCGGCGGAACTTGGTGAAAATGATGTGGTTTTGGAAATTGGGCCGGGGCTTGGCACCCTGACCAGCCGGTTATTAGCGCGAGCTCAGCGCGTGGTGGCGGTAGAATTTGACGCGGATTTGGCGCGTAAATTGCCGGGGCAGTTTCCTGGTAAAAACCTGGACGTAATTAACGAAGATATTTTGCAGTTTAATTTGAATCAGCTGCCGAAGGGCTATAAAGTAGTTGCCAATGTGCCATACTACATCACGAGCAAAATTGTTGAAAAGTTAATGACAGCGGAAAATAAACCACGTTTGGCGGTGCTACTGGTGCAAAAAGAAGTTGCCGAGCGTATCGCGGCGGAGCCTGGTGAAATGAGCATTTTAGCGGTTAGCGCGCAAATATTTGCCGAGGCGGAACTCGACATTGAAGTGCCGCGGCAATTTTTCACGCCGCCGCCAAAAGTTGATTCACAGGTGGTGGTGTTGAGAACCCGCACCGAACCACTCGTTGCTACTGAAGACCAAAAAGATTTTTTCCGTGTCGTTAAAGCCGGTTTTTCGGCTAAGCGTAAGAAACTGCGTTCTAGTCTGAGCGGCGGACTAGGTGTTAGTAAAGACATCGCCGAACAGCTGCTAAAAAAGGCTGACATTTCTCCTGATGCTCGTGCCGAAGATTTGGCGATTGCAGATTGGCAGCGGTTGCTCAAAGAATGGCGGGTGCGATGATTGCAGCAGATCAGCCGACGTGTTTTCCGTCTGATCTGTTGGTTGCGGTTTCGTCGAAAGACGACGGTACCATGCTTAACCGTATTCGCGGTCGCCACGTAGCTGAGGTGCTGGAGAGTCGGCGGCGGTTTTGTGATCAAATTGGCATTAATTACGACGACGTTGTCTATCATGTGATTGTATATGACCAAGCACAGACGTTTGATACCATCGCCGAAGTTACTGAAACTGACACAGTTAAGTACAACAACGAGGGCATTTTTGCTGACGCACTCTATACCGAAGCGGCTGGCGTCGGCTTGTTTTTACCAGTGGCAGATTGTATCGCTACAGTCATTTATGACCCAAAGCGTCGGGCGCTGATGCTGGTGCATTTGGGTCGGCATTCGACAGTTGCGCAGTTAATGTCTCAGGCGGTGCAGTATTTTGTCGAGCGGGGTAGCCAAGTGAGGGATTTGCAGATTTGGATGTCACCAAGTATTACGCAGAAAAACTATCGTATGGATTATTTTAATTATACAGATGATGATGACTGGCAAAATTTCTGTCATAAAAAGTCTGATGGATTCTATCTTGACATGCAAGGATTTAATCGTTCGTTGGCTGTCCAAGCGGGCGTTCCTGCTGATAATATTTTTATTTCGCCAATTGATACTGCAGACAATCCAAATTATTTTTCGCATTCATCGGGTGATGTCGGTGGTAGATTTGCTGTAGTTGCATGTATGAAAAGCGACTCAGGGGTTTTAAACTGAGTCGCTTTTGTGATTAAAGGTTAATTAATCTATCAGATTTTCGTGTTTCAAATCCTTAACGGCGTTGGTGGCTTCTTCTTTGGTGAATCCCCATCCGTCGACAA
>CAUSYU010000017.1:0-8151 GCA_963536065.1 uncultured Candidatus Saccharibacteria bacterium | reverse complement strand
ACCTGCTCATTCATCAAGGAGAACAGTTGATATTACGCGTAATAGAAATTACCTTTCTATTATAGCATACCAAGTGCTAGACTGTCAACGAGTCCGACTAGGGTCAACCCTCTGAGGAATCTGATTTTTTATAAATAGTTGCTAAGTTTGGACCAAGAGCATATACTTTGCCCGTTCCCATAGCTTGAGCGCCCACTAACACTGCTATTTCTGTGTCTGCAGCATAGTTCTCTGTTAAATGATCAAGCGCGTTTAGTCCGCTTGGGTAACATAAATCCGGAAAGGCTTGGCGCAGCTCCCCTAGACTTCCTGTGGTAAGTTCGGCCTTCTCTCTACTGCGCATAAGCTTTGCTGATAAACATAGTAATGTATATCCATTTTGTTGCAGTGATTCTACGTCACTCTCGATCCGCCGAGTAGCTTCCTCCAAGTCATCCCCGAACATTTTCTCATGAGCAGCTTTCAGAGCAGCTTCTTGTTCGCGCTTTTCCCTGTCTGCTCGGCTTGCTTTAATTGTCTGTTCGGCTTCCTTAAGGATATTTTCCAATCGATCCTTACGCTCCTCATCAGTTAAGGCAAAAAACTCTTCACTTTCAGATTTCTTTCTCTCGTAAGTATCTGTGCTCCCGCATGATATAGCTCCTCGGACGCTTGCTTCGCTGAAACCAAGACTCTCCAGTATTGCTAGCCTACTTAAGCTTGAAGCTCCAGGCTGAAGATATTCACCAAATAGACTGCCCTTGCCTAGCTTGTCACTAAACACTTGGTGGCGTAGAATAGAGGCTATCTCTCCAGTTGGTCTAGCGTACCTGTCTATTATGCGATCCTTGTCCTTTTCAGAAATTATCCCTAAACTTACACCTTTATTTACTGCCTGTGTTGCTATTTGCTTACTATAGCGTCTTGCCTCTGCCTCTACTAATAGACGAGATGTAGCCGTTATGGTTTCATAGCTGGGATCTTCCCGCAAATTGTCAGCATTGTCAAAGACGGCCAAGGCTTCTCTCTGTTGAGGATTCAGCTCCTCTTCTGGTGAAACTATGGACCAAGTATCTGGGCGTAGTTTGTTAAAATACTCTACAACTTCTGGATCTGATGGCAGATCCGGCCCATAATCAACCGTTATATTAGCAGCTTTAATACCGTCTAAAGTAGTCGAGATTGACGGAGAGTTAGATCTAGTATTTTCCATATTTTAATTATACACAAAAATGGCTATAATGTCAATCATAGTATTTGCGTTAAGTAGAAGAGGCTATTGATATGCCCCTTAATATTTCGTAATCATCAGCTAAATCATCACACCAACTGGCGTAAATGAGGTCAAAATTGCCATCAAAATGAGGGTGACGTACCAAATTTTGCGGTTAAATTGATACTGTTCAATTTTGAGGACAAGGAGTAGTGCGACAAACAAGCCAACTGGCACCGCCTGCACCGTAAAAGCGCCCAGTTCAAAGGGGTTTTTGAGACGTAGCCACAGCGCGCTAAGGATAACAAATATCACCAGTTTCAAGAAAAAGGTGCCGTCATTTTCATAAATTCGCTCGCGTCCTTTGCGGCTGAACAAGGCGCTGGACTTTGAGCGGTTGCGGGCGTAAGTGCGAGATTTTTGTTTTGTCATAAGCTTGATGAGAATTATAACATAAAAAATCCGCCCCATTCAAGAGGCGGAAATTTCTAGCGCGTTAAAATTACATACGAATTTCAGCGTCAACGCCAGCTGGCAAGTTCAAGTTCTGCAAGCTGTCGATGGTCTTTGGTGTCGCGTTGGTGATGTCGATCAACCGCTTGTGAACGCGGCGCTCGTAGGTTTCACCGCCCATTTTGTATACGTGTGGGCTTTTTACCACTGTGTAGGTGCTGCGACGAGTTGGTAGCGGCACTGGACCGGCAACGTTCGCGCCGGTGCGAATTGCGGTGTCAATGATTTGTTTTGCTGATTGGTCGATGACTTTGTGGTCATACGCCTTCAGTCGGATGCGGATTTTAATCCCGGTATCTTGAGCCATGGCTCCTCCTTTTGTGCAATCCCGTAACCTCTAATCATTCTACTGTATGAACAACCGAGTTCTCGAGATAAATTAGTAATAACTAGGTGATTATACCAATTTCCCTAGGCTTTATCAAGGTGGGCGATCATTTCACCGATGATTGCAGCGGAATTATTGAGCGACTCCTTTTCGCGCTCGGTTAGTGGATAGCCCGTCAAAATTTTCACGCCGTCACAACAAATAATCGACGGTAAGCCCAGCACCACATTATCCAGTCCATATTCACCCTCAGCTAGTGAACAAACTGGATAGACCGTGCGTGTCGATTGACGTAAGGCCGAGACAATCTTAGAAACCACAAAGCCAATGGCAAAATACGTTGACTTCTTTGTCTCGATCACTCGGTAGGCGCGGTCACGGATTTTCTGCTCAATGCCCTCAACCAATTCCTCGGTGAAGCCTGGATATTCACGAATCGGTACTTCGCCGACCTGCGCCGTCTCAATGGTTGAAAATGAAGAGTCACCATGCTCGCCCAAGATGTACGCGTCAACTGCTTTGCTATCGACGTTCAGCGCATCTGCTAGGTATGACTTCAGGCGTGCGGTGTCCAGCGTCGTTCCCGTGCCGAACACTCGGGTTTTTGGCAGTCCTGATTCCTTCAACGCTACGTAGGTCAAGACGTCGACTGGGTTACTGACAACGATCAAATATGGTTTGGCACCGCCAGCCATGATGTTTTTGACGATGTCGCGCATAATGGCAGCATTGACGCCGACCAACTCCAGTCGCGTCTGACCTGGCAACTGCGGTGAACCGGCAGTGATAACCACGATGTCATCGTTGTTGATATCAGCGTAGTCGCCCGTGCGCACCACCACATTGCGGTCAAGTCCCATAGCATCGTTGATGTCTGCTGCCTGACCCCACGCCAAATCCGCATTACGGTCAATTAATACAATCTCCTCAATCACACTGCGCAGCGCACACGCATACGCCGTCGTCGCGCCAACCATTCCGCCGCCACCGATAATCACCAATTTCTGTTTATTCACCATATCTCCTTTTTATGTTAGATGTATTGTCTATACTATTTTACCATAGGCACCATGTCGTTAGGACCGGGGTTGAGGTTACAGGACTCCTCGAGGCCAAAGCCTTCTCGTGCTCGACCTTGATCCATGGCACGAATATTATACCCACCAGTAGCATTTGGGTCGGCACTAACAAAGTAGTAATGTATCTCTCCCTCAGGGAGCTGGCGTGGAATGCACATATGAGCGCCACTATTATCCTTTTCTTTCCAACCATCACGCGGATATCCTTTGCCCTCACAGCGCGTGGAGTCAACTTCTGTGGCAATTTTATCCCAACCACTACTAATCAGTGCGTCTCCCCAAGACAATGCATATTCTTTGCCCTGGAAACATACTTTCAGGCTCTCATCGTCAGAGAAACCGGCCGTATTTTCTATGTTTGGATATTTTGGCGAAACCTCAGCATCAAGGTCACCATCAACTGGAGAGGTGTCTTCCGTGCTGACAACTTCTGGCTGCGTAACATGTTGCTGTTCATCTGCTGGTTTTTCGCAGCCGACTAAGCTTAACGACAGTGTACCAGCTGCCGCCACAGCTGCAGCTCGCCTCAACCAAGAAAAACCGTATTCCAACCCCGCTTCTCTGTTCATATCATTACTCCTTATTTGGTTACTGTTACCCTCTCCTGACCCTTTACCCATTACCATACCAATGCGGTTTATGATTGTCAATACAAAAATACCCCCGATGATCGAGGGTATTTTTGGTAATCTACTAGAGTGATTACTTGTTGATCTTGGTGATCACACCAGCACCAACAGTACGGCCACCTTCGCGGATAGCAAAGTTCAAACCTTGCTCCATAGCGATTGGGGCGAGCAACTTAACCTTGAAGGTTACGGTGTCACCTGGCATGACCATTTCTTTGTCAGCTGGTAATTCAACTTCACCAGTCACGTCAGTGGTGCGGAAGTAGAACTGTGGCTTGTAACCCTTGGAGAATGGAGTGTGGCGACCACCTTCTTCCTTCTTCAAGATGTACACTTCAGCTTCAAACTCGGTGTGTGGAGTAATTGTACCTGGCTTACACAGAACCTGACCGCGCTCGATGTCGCTGCGCTCGATACCGCGAAGCAAAATACCTGCGTTGTCACCTGCTTGACCCTGGTCAAGAGATTTCTTGAAGGCCTCGATACCAGTCACGACCGATTTTTGGGTTGGCTTCAAACCAACGATTTCAACTTCGTCGTTCAATTTAACAACACCCTGCTCGATACGACCAGTTGCCACAGTACCACGACCCTTGATTGAGAAGACGTCCTCAATTGGCATGATGAATGGCTTGTCCATGTCGCGAGTTGGCTCTGGGATGTAGCTGTCCATAGCGTCAACCAGTTCCATGATGGCGTCTTCGTACTTCTCATCGCCTTCAAGAGCCTTCAAAGCTGAGCCCTTGATGATTGGAGCGTCTTTGTCAAAGCCGTTAGCTTCCAAGAGCTCGCGAACTTCTTCTTCGATCAGCTCGACCATCTCTTCGTCAGCCATGTCCATCTTGTTCAAGAAGACAACCAACTTAGGCACACCAACCTGCTTTGCCAGCAGCACGTGCTCACGAGTCTGAGGCATTGGACCGTCAGTTGCAGCGATAACCAACACTGCACCGTCAACCTGAGCAGCACCGGTGATCATGTTCTTGACGTAGTCGGCGTGACCTGGCATGTCAACGTGCGCGTAGTGGCGCTTTGGTGATTCGTATTCTTGGTGTGAAGACGCGATGGTAATACCGCGGGCTTTTTCTTCTGGTGCGTTGTCGATCTGATCGTACGCGATTGGTTTGTTAACTGCGCTTGGAAGGCGCTTTGCCAACACTGCAGTAATCGCAGCGGTCAGCGTCGTCTTACCGTGGTCAACGTGGCCCATTGTACCCACGTTAACGTGCGGTTTGCTTCGGTCAAATGCATCTGCCATTTGTAGAAGTTCTCCTTATTTAATTATTATTTCACGCGGGTATGACCAATTAAAGGCTCCACGGCGTATGCGCTTAATTATAGCGGGTTTTATAATATTTCGCAAGGAAATCGTCTCTGATTTTACAAAATGTACCGTTCGGGAGGTTTAGGTGAATAGGATTAGCGTAAATAGCGTCACGAAACGTCCTGTTCAGTGCGTCGTGACAAGCCGATGATGTCGCGAGCGCGCACCAGATAGAACATATCATTTTCACGGTCGCCTATCATCAGCATTGGCTCGCCAAAACTCAGCGGTAAGTCCGTAACGTTTTGGATGTTTCCATCTAGGCTTGGCGGTTCATTTAGTTCTGGGTTCCACACCGTTAGACGATCCGCGCGCAGGGTAAACGGCTCAGCGCCCTTGTCATCGCCGACTTCTTGCAACGGAACGTCGCTCCACGAAACAACATTCAGTAAATCACTCGGTAAACAACGATACGCCATGATCGTACATTCGCCACCAAACTGATGCGGGTCATCGATTAGTCCCAGCACACTGTGCGCCTCATCGTCATATTGTTTTAGTATCTCAAGCTGCTCTTCTAGAGAAAACTGATAGAATGCCTCCTCAAACACGCCTCCAGCATCCTCAGCAATGTTATGCAACTCATCAACGGCAAATTCTAGATCTTCCGCGTCATTATCCAAGTTTTCAAACCGTAATAATTTGTCACGACTAGGTATCACATAGACATTTCGTGATTGACCGTCCAACTGATCAAATACCGCCGCTTTTACCACCGCGTGAACTGACCTATCGTATTCGACAAAGTTCGTCTCACCGAGGGAAACTCTATCGCTGTCGATAAATTCAGGTTTCAACCTACCATCTGCGCTATCTGGCGTCAGCACAAAGCCCGACAAGCTGACAGCATCAAGCTCACCGACGTACGGCAACTCATCGTTCAGCGTCTGGATATGTTCACGCAGCGTGTCCGGAAAGTCAGCCTTATCAGTGTGCGAAAGATCAGTTGCCAATTCCCATGCCAACTGCTGAAACTCTTCAGTAAAGATCGTCTCAAACAAATCTGCACCGTCGGCAATACCTTCTTCGTCAGTTGGCATGATGTCCACCACGTCTTTCATGTCGACCCGAAACAGGACTGACTGATCTTCTTTGTCAAACATCTCCAGGACTGGGCGATTGCCACGCCAGGTAAAGATTGGTAGGTCACCAAAGAGAACTTGCTTATCTGCGTCAACATCAACACCATATTCATTCGCGCCAACTCGCCGAATGTAAGCTTTACACTCTACTCGCACGCCAGTACCATAGATCATTTCACTCAACATCGTGTTCAAATCACCTATTAGCTCTCGCCTGGACGCGGCATCTTGAATAGCATTGAGCTCTACGACTTCTTCAGTCTTGTCGACATAATGGCGGAGTTTGCGGATGTAACGTGGTACACCACTGGTATCGGGCAAGATCTCTACTGCCGCAATCGCTTGTCGGTCAATTGGGAAATAATAGTCCTTCTGTACCGTACGTACACATAAAGCCGCCATCTCCTTGGTGTACGTAGCAAACGGCACTGACTCATCAGGGTCAATCTCCAGCGAGGTCACCACGTCCGCCACGCCCTCAACAGCCTGTAGACCGTGCGAACCGTCTTCAGCTTGGGCATAACCGATGACCCTCACTCGCTCACCTTCAATTTCGTCCGTGCGCATTACTCGCTCGATGTCACCTAGCGCCTTGGCTTCTTTATCACTGCCAAGCTGCATATTGGCCCTGGCAATTTCTCGCCAATCATCCGTTGACAATTGGCCCAACAAATTGACGCCAGTCTCTACTCGTGGTGACCTCATATAGTTGTATCGTATACCTCTCTAGCCTAAACTTCAAGCATAATCATCGCCTCATGCGGTATACTATAACCATGAGCAAGAAAACGCTGGTTGAGCTTGACCCATGGTTGGCGCCGCATGAAGGTGTCATCCAGTCACGTGAGGCATATGTTTCGTCGACGCTACGGAGGGTTTTGGACGGTAAATCGCCGGCAGAGTTTGCGTTAGGGTTTCATCATTTTGGCTTACATCAGACAGCGGCGGGCTGGACATTTCGCGAATGGGCGCCGAATGCTACACGCGTAGTGATGGTTGGCGAGTTCTCCGATTGGCAGGAGCGCGAGGAATTTGCCCTGCAGCCTGGCGCGCATGGCGAATGGAGTGTTGATTTGCCGGGGAGCGCGCTGCGCCACGGGCAGAAATATAAGCTGCGCGTCTATTGGCCAAACGGCGACGGTTGGCGCTTGCCGTCATACGCCACCTACGTCGTCCAAGATGATGATTCGGTGGATTTTTCGGCTGTCGTTTGGCAGCCTGATGAGCCGTATCAGTGGCAGTATGACATTCCGCCTGCACCGCACGTACCGCTGATTTACGAAGCGCATGTTGGCATGAGTAGCGAGGAGGAAAAGGTCGCCAGTTTCAATGAATTTACCGCGGGCGTCCTGCCACGTATCAAACAGGCTGGCTATAACACGGTTCAACTAATGGCCATCGCCGAGCACCCGTACTATGGTAGTTTCGGCTATCATGTTACTAATTTTTTCGCCGTATCATCGCGGTTTGGCACGCCCGATGATTTCAAGCGGTTAGTTGACGCGGCGCACGGATTGGGGTTACGCGTTATCATTGATATCGTCCATGCTCATGCCGCCAAAAACGAGGTTGAGGGCTTGGGTAATTTCGCGGGTGATCCAACGCAATATTTCAAAGCTCACGACCATCCAGCCTGGGATTCGCGGCTGTTTGATTATGGCAAGCCGGAAGTGTTGCACTTTTTAGCTAGTAATTGCCGCTGGTGGCTGGACGAGTACCATGTTGACGGTTTCCGGTTCGATGGCGTGACCAGCATGCTATATCACGACCACGGTTTGGGAAAAAGCTTCACCAACTATGATGATTATTTTACTGACGATGTCGATAAGGACGCACTAGTCTATCTCAGGCTGGCAAATAACGTCATTCACGCTGTTCGCCCCGATGCCACGACCATTGCCGAGGAAATGAGTGGGCTACCGGGCTTGGCAGCGCCGACAGAACACGGCGGCCTGGGCTTTGATTATCGCTTGGCGATGGGTGTGCCTGATCTCTGGATCAAGA
>CAUSYU010000016.1:0-9867 GCA_963536065.1 uncultured Candidatus Saccharibacteria bacterium | reverse complement strand
CATCAACGCCGAGATCGCTAAGATAGTCCATCTTGAGCGTAATGCCGTTCAAGTCTCCGACCCCATCACCGTTCAAGTCTCGAAAACTTCGCGGATAAATCTGATACAACGATCCAACATCACGCCACGCTTTAGTCATGTTTTAAGTATAAGCGAGATGGGTGAGAATTGCTAGTGCGGTCGTCTTATATCAGGCTAGAATACAGTCTAGTCGCTCTCCTTATCGTCAATAGGATAATAAAATGTAGATCGTTTGCCTTTAGGTTTGTATCTAAAGGCGTGTTTGATAAACATTCTGACTTGCGTTTTGAGGAAAATTTCCTGAGCGGCCCTATCTCCCTTTTCTATTAGCCAATCAGGCTGTCTCTCGAGAGTGCCATCAAGTAGGCTCTCATTGTCGGAATATGCGTCAATTGAGATCTCTATAGGTTCGCCCTTATTATCTGCTATCTCTAGTCTACCCAGATCGTCTACAGATACTGCATACAACCCCTTTGGTAAATAATTATCATACACATGATATATTGGAACTACTTGGTCCAGGCCCTTAAAAGACATATCACCGGTGCTAAAGTCATTCTTGATCTGTTTACCAATATCATCCTTTCTATCGCTTATCATATACCAATCGGCCGTCCGCACACTAACGACAAACCAGGACTTTCTACTTCGTTTCAATCTCTTCAACCATTCTTCAAACTTATCAATTTTACTTGGTTTTGAAAATAAACTTTCAAGTATATGTTTATTTTCAGATTCGGCTATCTCACTACCGTAGCTATGAGGTTGATGTATAGTTCCTATGTGCCAGTCTTTTACAAAACCATACTTATCTTGGATTTGGTTCCATCCATAACTCAAGAAGTCTTTTGTTGCCTTTGTGGTTTTAGTAGTTTTCAAATATCCATTTGGCTTAAATATGGAGATTGCTAGGGCATACTCCTTGTAACCTGCTAATACACCTTCTTTAAATTCTATAATTTTATCTTGCTCAAGTGGTGCAGCGATGAGTTTCTCGTCTTCATATCTCATTCGCTCGTCGATAAATGTTTTAACCAGCTCAGTTAGCACGGACACGTCTTTACCTTGCTCTTCCATCTCAGTTAGACGACGAATAATGAAAGGTTTTTCCTCCCTTGTCGTGAAATCAGAGAAAGTGCCTGTCCTTGCTATATCATCACGTCCATAATATTCAATATCTTCAGGGATGCTGTCCAATGCAAGCATCCGTTCGATCCAAAGTGACTTCAGTCTAAGATTAAAGTCGGGCACAAGATGCGTTTTCCTATCAGCGGGTGAATCATAGATATCAAAATGCCACTCACTGGCATAGTTATTATCTACACATTTCACGAGTACCTTTGTTAAATCTTGTGCGGAAAAACCACTCAAGTAATCATCTATTATCTTTTTAATATCTTCCTGCTCGCGTGTAAGGTCTGTTCCATCGTGAATATAGGCAGCGACCATAAAAAGTCTACACCGAGCAGTCCATACAAGCTCTTCCATCTCTTGATGATATAGTCTATATCCACTCTCTACCTCATTAAATATTGATTTAACTTCTTTAAACGCTGATGTTTGAGATTTTTTGTAAGTGTCAAGTAAAAAACTAGTCATATTACTCAAACGATCGTTAAGCCACTGTTCTAACTGTTCCCGACTAAACGATGACGACTCATCGCACTCTCTGTAATTGTATAGGAGGAGTCCAGTATGCTCTTTAAACCTGAATGCCAATAACTCCAAAACATATTCTTTGTAGTGAGTGTTTTCCAATGTTGTGTCGTATATAGTTCTTGACATTGCATGAGTAAAGATCTTCTCTAAGCGTGCCGCAACTACTACATTGAATGAATCAAATATGTTCAACAGGCTTCTATATATGCTTGATATTATGCTTTTTGTAGCATCCTGACGCTCTGTGCGTAAGGCATAAAAGAAAGCCTCATCAATGATGTCTACTGTACTCTGCAAATGACGAGAGACACTATCACTAAATATCTGCTCAAACTCACTCTTTGCCGTTGCATAATCAAAGCCCTTGCTCTCATTTGAATATTCCTCTACTGTTGCATTAGTCAGTAATTCATATATTACTAATGCGTCATCAACAGCAATCTCATCATCTTTTTCAATAGCGCCTCTAAGTTGCTGCCTGAAGCCCTTAACTAAAACTTCTAGCTGTCTATTTGGAGAATCTGCATAGTCTGGGTCTATCTTTATGCAATCTAGTAGACCACGCTCCAGTCTCTTGCGTGGAGCTGGTAAGCTATCGGACAAAACCAGCTCCATAATTACACTCTGGTCTTCAATGTCAGAACCTGGTCTTGTACTTAGTATAAGTTGTGCTATCTTTTTATCTGAAGGTCGGCTTACCGATTGTTTTTTGGCCGCTTGCGGAGCTCTATTATAATATTCTCTCGTGATTATTTTATCTAGCCTTTTTACGTTGATAGATTTAATAACGCCTGCCTTAGACGCTCGTATTAGATAGTATTCTTTTAATTCTCCCTTGTCGCGTTTACTAGTAAATAGTCTGTGTATAACGTATAGAGAATTTTCCAGATCAGCAAAGAAAATGCTCCTATTGGCGCGCATCACCTTGCTTACTCTTAAAGACCTTTTAACAAGCTCCTTGATGCGTTTCTTTTCTTGTTGCTTTAATTGGCCAATTCCAAACAATAACTGTATAGATTGGACCATTGCATACGAACTTACTACCGCAATTATTATAGTTGGAAAATAATAGTAAGATGCTCGAGGAGAGACTAATAGTAAGGAGCTGAGAACAATATAGGTGGCTAATATTTCACGAAAATAAATAACATTAGGAAGGGAAAACCGTCGGATATCCCCTGAGTCACGTATTTTTTCCAAGAGTAAAATGAAAACTGGGATCTGTACCGCAAATAGCAATCCTATATACTCAATGATTGTGCTTAATTCCTTCATAACGGCAAGTCTAGAGAAATGCTTATCGAAAAAGTTATCACTTAACATTAAACCAAAGATAATATATGACAGAATCAATACTAGCACATAAATAAGAGTAACGCGCCAACGGCTCCTCCAAAAGCGCTGTATATTATAACCGAGATTTTGAAAAAATCGGTAAATAGTTAGCCAGATATTCAGTAAAAAACGTTGCATGATATAACTATAATACTAAATGTAGTCTAAGTGAACTAAAAAATCGCCCAACGAGGCGATCATTTCTTTCCATTGTGGTGCGGGTAAGGAGACTCTAACTCCTGGCCTCTTCCATGGCAAGGAAGCGCTCTAACAACTGAGCTATACCCGCATGTTGTTCACGATTTATTGTAACAAAGTCGTGAATGAAATGCAATATTTGGTGGCTCCTCCCAGACTTGAACTGGGGACACAAGGCTCTTCAGGCCTCTGCTCTACCAACTGAGCTAAAGAGCCACAAACTTGCTATTTCATTGTACTAAAGTTGTCGCCATCTGGCAAGGGTGTTATACTTTTAAGAACGCGGGTGTCGTATAACGGCTATTATGTGACCTTCCCAAGGTTGAGACGGGAGTTCGACTCTCCCCATCCGCACCACAATTCACCATCACGAGCTTCCAGCAAGGCTCTTTTTATTTGTCCCGCAAATTTGGCAAAGACTAAACAGCTATCTCGCTATACTCTGCGTAACCACACTTCTCCAAGACTTCCTGACCAAGCTGTCTAAGGTTGTTAATTCTTTTCTGCTCTTCGTCAAGATTTTTTTGTGTACGAATGGCGTCAAGAAGCGCTCTCATGTCATTGTCCTCAGGACTACTAGCAACTGCTCCTATAAGTTCTCGCTCCATTAGGTTATGATTAGCACGTGGCATATTTTCATTCCTCCTCTTTTGGCTCCAAATATGTCTAGCACTATCTATACCATATAGAGTTTATTTTTGCAATACTATATTCCGCGCCGACATAACAAAAAGTCCTCGACGTACATCGGGACTAATGATCAAACTAAGATGGTTCTCGCAGGAACTTGGTGAGGTGCGCCTCCCCATAACTACGATTGTCCACCACAACAATTCCGTTTTGAATTGGCACCTCACCTATTCCTGGGTGTGATAATATCATACATCCGCCCGGTTTGAGAAGTCCCATTAGTCGTGAAACTGTGGAAAACTGAGGATTATGGTATGGCGGATCAGCAAAAATGATATCAAACTTCTCTGTTACGCTCATGCTTTTCAGCCAATTTGATATCGTTGTTTTTATTACAATAGATTTTTCATCGACACCCAAACTACCTATGTTTTCGGTAATGACACGCTGCGCAACGCGGTCTCGTTCCACAAAAACCACTGACTCAGCGCCACGGCTGAGCGCCTCCAGGCCAATGGCACCAGAGCCAGCAAAGGCATCTAAAACCCGCGCACCGCGCACAGTTTCACCCAGTGAATTAAACATTGCTGAACGGACCCGTTCGCCCATGGGATGTGTCGTTGAGCCTGGCGGCGTTTGGATAAATCGTCCGCCAAATTCGCCAGCGATGATGCGCACTCTCACCGTTTTGCCTCAAGCTTCCAAACCGACGCGAGCCAGCCCAGCATGACGGCTTTGATGATGATCGGCATCAGTTCATGGTTGGTTTGCCGCGCCAAATCGGTCGTCCAGCCGTTTTTACCAAAATTATCATACATTTTTAGGTCGGCCACGGCGTGAACTTGCTCTAGATAATATTCTCGATAACCTTGTTGTTTAACCTGCAAAATCTCAGCCTCGCTTGGCACGGCGTCCTTGAAGCGCGGATAAGCCACCACGCTCGCCACACCCGCTTCAAACGCCACGTGCATGGTCATCATACCCTTAGCACCCCAGAACTTCCAATTGTTTTTGATGAGCTCAATCCCCGTATCACCCTTCATGACGTTTTTCTTGAGAATTGAGGTTCGCGTCTCCAGACCTTCGCCACCGCGCAGCTCCTGCATGGCGTGCTCCAGCGGAAAATGATGCGCCGGCGTCAGACCATCGGTGATGGCATGCGCCATCCATGCCGCTTCAAAGGCGGCTCGCTCAGAATTATGGTTCTGTAGCGCCTTCGCTAGATTATCAATATGCTGGTCAATCATGTCCAACAGCGCCGTGTCGTTCGGGTCGTCTGGGTTAATGAAATGCCACGGCTCGTCAACGGCTGGACTTTTGCGCTTAACGCCGTCAGGACCGTTTTTGCCCTCAAAATGCAAGATATTTTTAACATCAGGAAATTCGCACCAATCAGGCAGCATTGGCGTCAGATGTCGCCTGGCCACTCGATCTATCTTTTGATGAACACCGATAAATCGACCAGAGCCATCTCTAATTGTTGTTCCTGCGTACATATTAATTCAAAATGGTTAATCGCTGATAGCGACTGACGGCACGCGCCAGATGGTTATATTGTAGCAAATCCTGCCCCTCTTTGACAAAGCGCTCGGCCTCCGTTTGCGCACGGGCGATCAGCGGCGTGTCGCTCAGCGAGGCAATTTTCAGGTTGAGCGCGCCATGTTGCGCTCGGCCGTAAATCTCGCCAGGACCGCGCAGTTTCAAGTCAACTTCTGCCAGATAAAAGCCGTCTTGAGATTTCTCAATTTCCCTTAGGCGCTGGCTCGGCTTATCATGACCCGACATCATCAAATGACAAAAACTCTGATGCTGGCCGCGCCCAACCCGACCGCGCAGCTGATGGAGCTGGCTGAGCCCAAAATGATCGGCATTTTCGATGAGCATGACCGTAGCGTTCGGCACATTGACGCCAACTTCCACCACCGTGGTGCTCACCAGTATGTCAAGCTCACCGTCGGCAAATTGTTGCATGACCGCGGCTTTTTCCTCCGGCGGCAGTTTACCGTGTAACAATCCGACGCGGCGATGACGAAACATTGTTTTTGCCAATTTGTGATATTCCGCCTCGACCGACTTCTTGTCATTGTCAGGATTGTCGTCGATCAATGGGCAAATGACGTAGGCTTGGCGGCCCTGGGCTAGTTCATGGTCGATGGTTTCATAGAGCTTAGGCGCTGAGGCTGGCGACCAAATTTTCGTTTCAATCGGCTGGCGCCCAGCTGGTAGCTCGTCCAAAATCGAGATGTCCAGTTCACCGTACAACGTCAGAGCCAAGCTCCGCGGAATCGGCGTGGCGGTCATACTGAGCAGATGCGGCATGTAATCTGCCTTTTGCAGCAACGCCTGCCGCTGCTTGACGCCGAACCGATGCTGCTCGTCGATCACCACAAAACCGAGCTTATGGTACGCAACTTTTTCCTGAATCAGCGCGTGCGTACCGACCACCACGTTGATGTTACCATTTGCCAAGTTATCCAGCAGTTGCCGCCGCTGAGCGCCCTTGACATGTCCCGTTAGCAGCGCCACTGACACGCCGAACGGCGATAACAGTTCATCCAGCGTTTTGGCGTGCTGAGCCGCCAAAATCTCGGTCGGCGCCATGATGGCTGTCTGGAAACCAGCCTGCGCCACTTCCGCCGCTACCAGCCCGGCGACCACCGTTTTGCCCGAGCCGACATCACCCTGCAGCAAGCGATTCATCTGATGTTCGGACTCCAAATCTTGCAAAATCTGCCAGGCAGCGCGGCGCTGCGCGTTGGTCAAGGGGAATGGCAGTTGCTCAACAAATTGCTTGACGACCGGCTGATTGAACGGAATGCACCAGCCAGTTAGCTTGGTTTGTTCTTGCTTATTCAACTGCGCTGCCAAGATCATTTCAAACAACTCTTCAAACGCCAGCCGCTCACGACCGCGGGCAATTTCCTCGTGATTTTTCGGTGCGTGGAGGAACTTGACAGCTTCGGCGCGGCTGACTAACTTTTGTCGCTGGACGATGTGCTCCGGCAGCGTCTCGGGCAAAAATTCCATGATGGGGCGCAGATTTTTCAGCAAATCTTGCACAACTTTGGGGCGGAGGTTTTTGATGGATTTGTAGACCGGATGAATGCCCGAGGTGGGTTGGGTGTCGGACGTATCAGTTGTTTTGGCGAGTTCGACCGACGGATTGCTGATCTGATAGCTATTATATTGCATGCCAAATTGGCCAGAGAACATGAACTCGGCGTCGGATCTCAGCTGCGACTCACGGTACGGCTGATTGAACCAAACAGCCTTGACTTTGCCAGAATCATCCGCCAGCACTGCCGTAGTAATCCTCAGGCCTCGACGCACAATCCGCGTCGAAATCGACTCGCAGCGCGCCCGCACCGTTACTTTGCCTGGCTGTAGATCAGCGATATTGACCGCCGCCGAATAATCATCATACGCCCGCGGCAAAAATTCCAGAGCGTCCGCCACCGTCTCTAAACCCGCCGCTGACAACGCTTGGGCAGTTTTGGGGCCGACGCCTTTGATGTGTTCCAGTGGAGTTGTCAGCTTCATCTACGAAACAGCGTTGATGCCTTCCAGTGCGTAGGCGGTATCTTCCCAACGTTCCACAGCGATGCAGTCAATGCCCATATTTTTGACCGGGAAATCATTGCCGCCTTCTTCTAGTTTGTCGCCGAAGAATAAAATCTCTTCCTTAGCTACACCTGTCGCTTCCATCAGTTTTTTCATGCCATGTGCTTTGTCGATACCAGGCTTGGTAACATCCAAACTAGTGGTGCCGGCCGTCCGAATTTCAAACTCTGGGATGCGTGCCTTGACAGCGTCGTTGAGCAATTTTCGCCTTTCCTTGTTGGCCTCAGCCCATGCGTATTTGTCTTCAGGTGTGGCTTTTTGACCCAGCGCAGAGTATGTCACCTGACTGAGACGGTCTTCGATGATTTCGCCAGCTGGATTGTCCACCCACATATCAAGCTCTTTAGCTGAGGTTTCAATTGCTTCAAAAATCCGAGCTTTTTGTTCTTCAGTCAGGTCCTCCTGATATTGCAATCGCCACTCACCGTCTTGGAAACGATAGTACCGAGTGCCACAGGTCGGCATGATGTGCAGTCGGCTGAGATCAACACCCGGAACTTGTTCAATTTGCCTGACAGTGTTTGGATAGATCACTCCTTCAAAATCAGTACCAGAAATGATGCACACGTCGTAATGTTTCAGCAACTCCGCCAACAGACCAGCCATGCGCGGCGTAGCTGGCATTTTCGACAAGACAATAGTGTCGTCTGAGTCAAAAGCTATAATTTTTTTCATTCTTCATCTCCCTCCATGATTAGCACAAATGTATTTTTACCTTTTTTCAGTAGCGACGTGGTGTTGACGGCTTGGTCTTCGGCTATTTTTTCGCCGTTGAGGCTGATGGCACCAGATTTTAGCAGGCGTTTTGCTTCGCCGTTGGAGCTGACCGCACCAGAAACCACCAACGCTTCAATCACGCCGATGCCGACATCAACGCGTGGAATTTCCTTGGCGAGAGCGTCCAGGTCATCGTCTGATAATTGGCGGAAATCGCCGCCGCCAAACAGTACTTCAGTCACCCGCTCCACTGATTCGCGCCGATTGACGCCGTGAACAATGTCGGTAACCTCGCGCGCCAAGACTTTTTGAGCTGAGCGCGCGCCAGGATTGACGGCATGGTTTTCAGCGATGGCCTCAATGGTGTCGCGATCAAGCATGGTGAAAATCTTCATGTACTCGATGGCGCTTTCGTCATCAACGTTCAGCCAGAATTGATAGAATTTGTACACGCTGGTTTTGGTTTCATCCAGCCACACGGCGCCACCTTCGGATTTGCCAAATTTGCGCCCAGTTGATTTGTTGATGAGTAATGGCGCAGTCATGGCGTAAACTTCAGCGTTTTCTTTTTTACGAATCAATTCCACACCTGAAACTAAATTACCCCACTGGTCAGAGCCGCCGATTTGTAAATTGACACCGTGGTGTTTGAACAAATGCCAGAAATCATACCCCTGCAGCAACGTGTAGGTAAATTCCGCAAAACTCAGCCCTTTACCGTTGTCGATGCGTGCCTTGAAAAATTCACGACCGATCAAATCTGCCATGTTGAAATTCTTGCCAATGTCGCGGAGGAACGGCAACAATTCCAAATTGCCCAACCAGTCCGCATTGTCGACCAAGGTGAAATCGCGTCCGGCGAAAATTTGTGACACCTGCGCTTTCAAAGCTCGTTTGTTGTGCTCAATCTCCGCATATGACAGCAGACTCCGCTCCTCGGTGTCGCGCATATCGCCAATCATGCCCGTACCGCCACCAACCAGCAGAAACACCTTGTGACCGCGCTCCAAAAAATGCCGCACCATCATATAGACCGCCAAATGCCCGACGTGCAAACTGTCAGCCGATGGATCTGTCCCCAGATAGAGCGTAAAATTCTCCGAATCGATAAGCTTGTCATTGGTGAATGTGGTCTGGTTCCAAAACCCGCGCCACTGTAATTCCTCTGATAACTGCATATTTTCTCCTTGGTCAGCTAATCTTAGTATCAGTATATCAATTTTTGGCAGTTGATGCGAACCATGTGCGTGATATAATAGATTACGTGAATAAGAGTAGTACAAGTAGCAGCAACAAATCGCCTTCTAGTCCCAGGAAATCTGCGACAAAGCGATTAAGCTTGTATGCCAATCTGGCACATAAGCGTAAAGTTAAAAAAGATAAAGATTCGCGCGAGCGTGCTGAATATTTGGCAAGCTTGCCGAAGCATCCAGTGAAGCGATTTTTCTATCGCTTACATCCAAAGCGGTTAGCTAACTATTGGTTCTCCAAACGCGGCGCAAAGATGGCGCTGAAAATTGCTGGTGTTACTCTGTTGTTGATGATCTTGTTTATCGGTGGGCTGTTCGCATATTTCCGCAAAGATTTGGATAAGATTCGACCAGGCGAAATTGCCAAACGTGTCCAAACAACAGTCACGAAATATTATGACCGTAACGGCGTGCTACTCTGGGAAGATAAAGGAAC
>CAUSYU010000015.1:0-17397 GCA_963536065.1 uncultured Candidatus Saccharibacteria bacterium | reverse complement strand
GGCCTGGGCTTTGATTATCGCTTGGCGATGGGTGTGCCTGATCTCTGGATCAAGACATTGAAAGAGAAGCGCGATGAAGATTGGGACTTGGGCGAATTGGCACACACCTTAAGTTCACACCGCCCAGAGGAAAAAGTCATCACTTACGCCGAGAGTCACGACCAGGCCTTGGTCGGCGACAAGACGCTGATTTTTCGGCTGATCGACAAGGCCATGTATTGGCACATGGACAAAGCCGACCCCGACCTGATGGTGGAACGTGGCGTGGCACTACACAAACTTATCCGACTGCTGACAGCCGGGCTGCACGGTGGTGGTTATCTTAATTTCATGGGCAATGAATTTGGGCATCCCGAGTGGATCGACTTTCCGCGTCAGGGCAATAATTGGTCGTTCAAGCACGCCCGCCGCCAATGGAGTTTACGCGACAATGGTTTTCTCAAGTACCAGTGGCTGGGCGAGTTTGACGCTAGCCTGATGAAGCTCATCCGAACCATTGATGATCCCGGCATTCACTACCTCACTATCCGCCAAGATGACCACGTGGTTAGTTTCATGCGTGGTGGCCTGCTGTTCATCATCAACTTCTCACCCAACCAGTCGTGGACAGACTATACACTGCCGACAGCGGCTGGATCATACAGAGTAGCCCTCAGCAGCGATGACCAGCAATTTGGTGGGCACGGACGAATTCACCAAAACCAGCGGTATTTCACCACACCGGGGCCGCATGGCGACAATGTCCAGGTATATCTACCAGCGCGTAGTGGGTTGGTTCTGTGTAGAATTGACTAGAGTTTGACGGTTCGTTTGAACGTAAGCGGTATACTTGACTTTTTAACTGTAGTATGATATCATAAAAGTAGCTTTTCATTCGCCCTGAGGCGTTTGGAAAGAGTACTTGTCCATCCATCCATCCATCCATCCATCTTTTTCCCATATGAAAGGAGGTGAAAAAGATGTGGTTCCTCACTGGGTTCATCGGAACTCCTGTCGTGGTTGGAATCATCAACGCTCTGTTGACGGCGTTGATGTCAGTAGCAAGCACCAGGCACTCGCGCCGTAAGCTTCTATTGGGTGCCAAAGAACATCTAGTTTTCTTTGGCGTGTTGGGGGTCGGTCTATACATCGGTCTCAACCTTGATACAGGCCACTTGGGAAATAATGTCCCGAGTGGCATATGGTGTGCCATACTGATAGAGGTATGGCACCAGATGCCTCGCTGGGCGAATCTAAACAAGCCAGACTCGCCCAGCGATAACCCTAGGCTTCAACTCTAGCCTGGAACATGGGCAAGTAACCTTGCCCACCGGAAAATAGTTCGCCGAATCGGCTCAACCTGATTGAGTGCCTCATGGCATTCTCGGGTTGACCAAACCCGATTCAGCTTGAGCCAGTTCGGTGGGCTATTTTCATGTCATTGACTTTTTATAAATATGTGCTATATTATAAGTTAGCCTGTTCAGTGCCTCTCATGAGGTCACTGACTGCACTTCGCCGCCAAGCCAGATGCTTGGTGGCTTGAGGCGCGGAAAGGCCGCACCTCACATTTCTTCCGAGAGGAGGTGGGCATGATGCCCATCTGGAAGGTACAGAGAAGCGCGGTGACCGTACTGGTCATCGCGCTTGGCATCCCCGCAATCGCGGGGATGTCCGTGGAATTCAACCAGGACGCTCCATCCTGGTTGAACCACCCCGTTACAGGGGTGGTGTGTCTCATGACGATTGGGGCCGCACTTGCGGTCCTAATCGTCACCCTCCTCATTAGAGATGAGGAGGAAGAGTAAGGTGCCTGCGCGCCAGCAGAGGCGCGCATGATTAGAAAAATGTCTGTGAAATCGCGGAAACACCGCGTCCCCGCACATGTTGCGGGGTTTTTCTTGGCAAAATTTTGATAAAGTTTGATACACTAATTATTGATGAACAGGATAAATAAAAAAGTACCAGAAATCTTACGACAGTCACTCGGCAAAATTGCTCGTCTTCCCTTGCCAATTCCTGCGCAAGTGATTGAAAAAATTGACGAGAGTTTGACGCCGAATATGCGTGCCTTGCGGCTGGTTCTGACCATCTCCGAAAAGCTTCTCAGTATGGGTGTGTCAGCTCGAGATGTGGTACATATGATGCTTGGTATCACCAGAACCTACTGTAAACAGCCAGTTCACATGGATATCAGTTCAACGCTCATCACCGTGTCGCAAGACCGCGGCATCAACCGTGAGCCACTGACCCTGATTCGCGCTATCACCTTAGTGGATGTCAATTATCAGACCATCCAAGCGCTGCAGACATTGTCCCGAGAAATCCGCTATCAGCACATTCACTTGAGTGAGGCTGAGGAACGGCTAGAAAAGATCATCAATCCTGAAAAACGTCATCCCCGATCTCTCGTCGCCCTATCAGGCGGCGCGTTGAGTGCTGGTGTGGTGGTGATGTATGGCGGCAGTTTACAGATGGCACTCCTGGCTATGGCGGTCGGCACACTCAGCACGGTTGCCATGCGTCTGTTGTGGCGTGTTGGCGTGTCGGTATTTTTCACACAGATCATCATGTCACTCTGTATCACACTCATCGCCACTGCTGTTGTCTGTGTCAATACCAAGTTTAATTTGGCATTCAATCCGACACTGATCGTGATCGGTGGAATCGTCCTATTGGTGGCAGGTATGATGATCGTTGGTGCGTTTCAGGATGCAATTGATGAATATTATGTTACGGCAAACGCCCGACTGTTGCGAGTGCTAATGGCAACCAGTGGTATCGTGGTTGGCGTAGCTATTGGCCTTCATATTGCCACCAGGTTGGGTATTAGTTTTCCAACCACCCCAGACCGTTTGACGTTGGTGGATAATTATACGCAGTACATCGGTGCGGCAGTCATCGCTTCAGCATTCGTCATTGGCAATCATGCGCCGTTCTTTGGCACCATCCTGGCCGGTCTTGTGGGGGCAAGTGGTTGGGGGCTATTCCAGTTGTTGACTGACGCTGGCTGGGATGTGTTGCTGGCCAGTGGTACGGCAGCTGCGGCCATCGGTTTGGTAGCAACGTTCATGTCCCGACTGTGGCGCATCCCGTCTTTGGCTATCATCGGCGCGGGTATCGTGCCGCTGGTGCCAGGTTTGTCGTTGTACAATGGCTTGATGGGTATCATCAGTCAGGCGCCATCAGACCCAGGCTACGTTGTCGCTTTGGCAAGTCTGGCGCGAGCCGTCATGATTGGGTTTGCTGTTGCTGTAGGTGCGTCATTTGGTAATGCCATTGGTCGTCCAATTCGCAGTCAAATCAGGAAGCTTTTTGTTGGGATACCGACGACTGCAGAGTAGCAGTTGATGCGTGAACAGCTTGCTGGGTGAATTTGCTAGTCAGATAGAACCATAACGCCCCAAGTCCACCAGCAGCGGCCTCATAGACCACGAACGAAAATTCTCGGTGCACAAATCCTTGAACACAGGCCATGACGGCAGCCACTGACAGCCCTAGCATGATGCTTTTTTGCTGGCGTGTGAACAAACTGGTGGTAAATGGCAGCATAAATGCGTAGAATGCAAAGACGATGATGGATAGGCGTGAAAAGATGTAGTGGAGCCCATGCTGCGTGTCGTTAGGAAAGATAGCTATGGCCATGCCACAAAAAGCTATGGTTCGCAGTGCTACCAAACTCAGCCTGGCAGTAGCTACTGCCTCAGCCTGCTCCAAAATGCTAGACATCGACTCCGCCAAGCACCACATGATGACTGCCATCATAGCGATAGCAATGTTAAATATAAACGAAGACAATTCACCGCGTTCACCCAGGGCACTGAAGCTCCAGTTTACCCATTGTGACTCTGAAGTTAAACATGCCGACAGAGTGATCCCCACCAGGAAAACGAGTGTCATCCAAACAGTCAACCTGGCTGGCGCAAGCTTCTGGGTTGACAGAATGAATGATTTCATGAATACATTATACCATATGAAAACCCCGGCTGTTGACCGGGGCTTTTTGATGATTATTTGTTGCGCTTTTCGATTATCTCTTGGGCAACGTTTGGTGGAACTTCCTCGTACTGAGCTAGCTCCATGGTGCTGGCTGCACGACCCTGTGACATCGAGCGGATGTCTGAGGTGTAGCCGAACATATTTGCCAGCGGCACAAAGGCCTTGACCAATTTGGCGCCACCCATCAAATCTTCCATGGTGTCGATGCGACCACGGCGTGAGTTGAGGTCACCGATGATATCACCCATGAACTCTTCTGGGGTGGTTACTTCAACTTTCATGACTGGCTCAAGTAGGATTGGCGTTGCTTGCTTGATACCTTCGCGGGCTGCCAATGAACCTGCCAATGAAAAGGCTAGTTCTGAGGAGTCGACATCGTGGTATGAACCATCGTACAGGGTTGCTTTGACGTCAACCACTGGATAGCCAGCGATAACACCACCTTCCAAGGTTTCACGAATACCTTTCATGACAGCTGGGCGGTACTCTTGTGGCACCACACCACCCTTAATTTCGTCAACAAACTCAAAGCCTTTACCAGCCTCGTTTGGTTCAAAGCGTACCCAGACGTCACCATACTGACCACGGCCACCAGACTGCTTGGCGTGCTTACCCTGGACTTCAGCCTTACCCTTAATTGATTCGCGGAAAGCCACTTGCGGCTCACCGATGTTCGCTTCAACTTTGAACTCACGCTTCATGCGGTCGATCAAGATATCCAGGTGCAACTCGCCCATTCCAGACATGATAGTCTGGCCAGTTTCTTCGTCAGTGTGAATGCGGAAGGTTGGGTCTTCCTCAGCCAAGCGTTGCAAGGCCAATGCCATCTTCTCTTGGTCAGCCTTTGACTTTGGCTCAACGGCGATAGATACTGGCGGCTCTGGGAATTCAATTGACTCCAGGGCGATTGGGTGCGCTGGATCAGTCAAGGTATTACCGGTACCAGTATTCTTCAAACCAACCACTGCAGCGATGTCACCAGCAGCGATCTTGTCGATTTCCTCACGCTTGTCGGCGTGCATTCGCACGATACGACCGATGCGCTCTTTATCGCCCGTCGTGGTGTTCAAGACATAGCTACCAGAGTTCAAAACACCTGAGTAGACGCGGATGAAGATCAATTTACCAACAAATGGGTCGGTCGCAATCTTGAAGGCCAAAGCACTCATCGGTTCTTTGTCGTCTGGTTTGCGGCTCACTTCGTCGCCAGTCTTTGGATTTTTACCCCAAATTTCGTCAACGTCCAGCGGGCTTGGCAAGTAGTCAACCATGAGGTCAAGCACCTTCTCGACGATGACACCGCGGCCGTCACCACCGGTGACCAAGAAGAAGTCACCAGCCAACACGCGCTTACGCAAGGCAGACTTCAGCTCGTCGATAGTAATCGCCTCTTCACCCTGGTCGAGGAACTTCATCATCAATTCGTCATCAGCTTCAACGGCATTTTCCACCAACAAACTGCGGGCGTTTTGGCATTTCTCCAGCATGTCAGCTGGGATTTCACCCTGCACCAACTCATGGTCAGCAAAGTCAGTATAGGTGTACGCCTTCATGTCGATGAGGTCAACCACACCATTGATAGTCTTTTCGAAACCAATTGGGATGTGAATTGGGAACGCTTGCTTGCTCAAACGGTTATGGATTGATTCCAGAGATTTCCAGAAGTCACCACCGGTTTGGTTAATCTTGTTGATAAAGCAGATACGCGGCACACCATATTTGTCAGCCTGGCGCCACACTGTCTCAGACTGTGCCTCAACGCCCATCTTACCATCAAACACCGTCACTGCACCGTCGAGGACGCGGAGTGAACGCTCCACCTCGGCGGTAAAGTCGATGTGCCCTGGCGTATCGATAATATTAATCTTGTGGCCTTTCCAGAAGCAAGTCACCGCTGCCGAGGTGATGGTGATACCACGCTCTTTTTCCTGCGCCATCCAGTCGGTGGTGGCGCCGCCGTCATCGCCCTTGACGGTACCGATTTTATGCGTCAAACCAGTACGGTACAAAATACCCTCAGTTGTCGTCGTTTTGCCGGCGTCAATATGGGCGATAATACCGATATTTCTAAAATTTTTCAGCGGAACATTCGTCTCTGCCATAATTTTCCTTTATATTACGTTAATTTGTCGAGATCTTTGGTCAATTTTTTGACACCAAAAAACTACTCTTGTTGCCAATTATACCAGATAGCTACAGAAAATAATAGCTCGATTTTATGGGTTAGTTCCCAGGATTATCCTGGCAATAGTCCAGTAGGCTATCCCAGTTAATTTTCTGCCGAGCCTCTTCAGTCATTTTCCGTGTGTCATACTCTTCCAGCTTTTTGTTAGCATTACCCAGGAAGATACCGAGCCCAGTTCTGGCGATGCCCTGCAGCTCGCTATTCGGCACCGCCTCGTTTAGCCAGTCTTTGATTATTTTGATTGTCTCCGGGTCAATCAATGCTAAGCCGTAACTGGCAGTTTTAATCTGTTCATCTCTCAGCTCGCGCAGTCTCAGAAGATCGTCAGACTCAAGCTTCGGACCCTTTGGAGGCTCAAATCCACAACCTTTAAGCCCCTGGGGGACTAGCTCCTTGGGCGCTATATTGGCATCAAGCAATTGTTCTCGACACAAACCAAGTCCGATGTCGTGCCAATGTTTGTGACCACCATCGCCTCTTCAGTTCCATGTTCTGGCTTACCAGTAGACAAATCCCGCGGGTTCAAAAGAATTCCCAGACCACCAGCCACCCTATGAATCATTTCTTGAGCACTGTGTCGCTGTGAAATATCATCAAGAATATGCTGAAGACCACTTTGCCCAGGGTGGGTCGCCTCAAAAGCTGCTATATCCTCCTGCATTCGCTGTGCGGCTCCAACAAAGTCAATGTAGCAATTATTCTTGCGGTCAGGCGAAAATTGTTGCTCATTCATCTTCTAACCATATCATAATTACACATATAATGCAAATCCGCCCCAGATTACCTGGAGCGGACGATATCTTGCATGTTCATCGATTAACCGCGAGCAAAGTGCGCAAAGGCGCGGTTAGCTTCGGCCATCTTGTGAGTGTCTTCCTTCTTCTTGAAGGCAGCACCAGCTTCGTTGTAAGCATCAACGATTTCCAGTGCCAAACGCTGTGAGTATGGCATACCACTGCGAGCGCGGGCTGACTGTACCAGCCAGCTGAATGCGTAGTGCAACTGCCGATGTCCCTGAACCGGGAACGGAATCTGGTAGTTGGCACCACCGACGCGGCGGCTTTTCACTTCAAAGTTTGGACTGACGTTTTTCAACGCCTTCTCAAACACTGCTAGTGGATCTTCTGAATCCAATTTCTTGGCAGCAGTTTCCAGCGCAGTGTAAACAGCGCGTTCAGCTGCCAATTTCTTGCCATCCAGCATTGACTTGTTGATCAAGCGCTGCACTAACACGCTTTGGTAGCGGCGGTCAGGTTGCAATTGGCGTTGTAGTTTCTTGGTAACTTTACGAGGCATGATTACTTATCCCCTTTCTTGGTACCGTACTTCGAGCGGCCCCGCTTGCGGTTGTTGACACCCTGGAGGTCCAACGCACCACGGACGATGTGGTAACGCACACCTGGAAGGTCAGGCACACGGCCGCCGCGGATCAAGACCACAGCGTGCTCCTGTAAGTTGTGACCTTCACCACCGATGTAGGCCCAGACTTCGTAGCCGTTGTTTAGTTTCACGCGGGCAACTTTACGCAGCGCTGAGTTTGGTTTCTTTGGTGTCTTGGTCGTCACACGCACACAAACACCACGCTTGAGTGGTGCATTTTGGTCGTAGTAACGCGTTTTCAGGGCGTTGTGAATGCGACCCAGTGCTGGCGACTTGGACTTTTTCTTAGCCGTTTGGCGCGGTTTGCGCACCAATTGGTTGATTGTTGGCATCCAATTTCTCCTTGGTTGATTTACTAATGATGGCGATTTCGCCTAGTGGCTCTAGCGGGCTGGCGCGCGATTTCACACGCAAAAACCAGCTTCTCTTAGCGCCTACGGCTTGGATTCAGCAACTCCGCCCCGTGTCTATACCTTTTCTGCCGAGCACTCGGTCTGTACACATCCAAACCACCGCTTGCTCCGAAAAGAGGAAACTCTGGGATAATTTTACCACACATAACCTAAAAAATCTACTGGTTTTTGACTCGAACGTCAACCTCTTCTAGGACGCCCTTCCACCAGGCCATATTATCCTGAGAAGCATGCACCGCATCCATGATCTCAAAGCCCATCACTGACATACCAGCCACACCTAACCGTTGAATCAATCGTTCATTATCTCTGATGGAGCTTACTTTATCAGCATTAGTGGCACTTACCGTCACCACTGCTTCGCGCAGCGAACGACGACCAGCACCCATCAGGTCACTGGCAATATCATTTTCAGGATGAGCGATAGCCCGAGGATAGTACCATAGGCCAGCTGGCCGTTGTAGCACCATTTTGGGTAGTAGTAATGGGTCTTCGTCGCGGCATCGAGCTGCCCAATCAGGGTTTGCAGCGATAGTCTCTGCCAATTTGTCACCACCGTGGGCCAGAAATCTCATAGCTAATGTAGCCATAGCCTTAGTCGGACGGGATGTTTTGTCAATCACTGGTGTTTCAAATAAGTCTAATTGCGACAAGCTCACTTCCCCTGGTGCATGTTTTGCGGCTGACGCCGCCAGGTGCGAGCCCAGTGAATAGCCGACCAGTCGCTTCACGTCACCAAAGTCATAGCCCTTCTGGTCGAGCGCCCTGCCCACAGCATCCCATTGCAATATTGACACTTTCGAAAGATTACCTTCTTTTAGAGCTTGTTTAATTTCTGAACTCATAGGGTCTGCTTGTGGACTTACCCCTGGATTATCCACTGCGACTGCCAGTCCTTTGATATGATCTGCCAAAACTTCCGTTCTCCCTTGCTGCTTTGCTCGCTCACAGTAGTCCGACCATTGCGAAAAAAGTACGGCAACTGGCGACTCACCATCCGAGAGCGTAGAATCCGCCAGATAAACAGACTCCCTCAACTCACTATCAACTGGCTGAGGTGATTGTATAGCATCCATATCAATAGGGCCAATTTGCTCAAGCAGCTCACTCATAGTTTTATTATACCATAAATTGTCCCAATATACAATTCTCCCCTCTGTTATAGAGGGGAGAATATTGCACGGTCACTAGACTCGAGTGTGACTACATCTCTGAGAATTCTTCAACCATTTCCTCAGTGTTGTCATCAGTTGATACTTCATCCTCTTCGACAGCACCCGTCCCCACTGGGATCTTGCGGCCGATGATGACGTTTTCCTTGAGGCCATGCAAGTGGTCAGCGCGGCCAGATACGGCAGCGTTGATCAGCACGCGAGTGGTGTCCTGGAAGGACGCAGCAGATAGCCATGAGTCGCTCCAGATGGACACCTTGGTGATACCGAGTAGTAACTGGGTGTAGCTGATGAGGTTTTTGCCTTCAGCGGCCAGCTGCTTGTTGGTGTTTACCACCGCAGCCTTGGAGACAATGTCACCCGTCACAAAGTCGCTGTCGCCCGCATCTTCGATTTGGACGCGGCTGAACATCTGGCGAACGATGATCTCCAGGTGCTTGTCGGCCACGTCTTGACCCTGAGCGGCGTAAATGCGTAAGACTTCATTGATAATGTAGCGCTGAGTCGCCTCGACACCCTTCAATCGCATCAAGTCGTGCAGATTCAACGAACCAGCCGTCAAACGGTCACCAGCCTCAACGACGTCGTTAGCCTTGACGACCAACTGCATAGTGCCTGGGATTTCGTAACGAGCCGGTGCGCCAGCTTCAGCAGCGATCACCAAGGTGTCTTCAGCTGCCTCAACCACACCATCAAATGGTGCGACCAACGGACGAGTGTCGCCTTCGCCAGTTGCTAGTACGTCGCCAGCCTTGACGCTTGAGCCAGCCTTGACCATGATGGTTCGACCGTCTAATGGCAAGCGCTCAACTTTGCCGGACTCTGGGGTAACTTGGACGATGTACTTCTTGCCATCTTCCCAAACATCAACTAACCCAGCAATTTCCGTGACATACGCCTGACCCTTTGGTGTGCGCGCCTCGAACAATTCTTCAACACGCGGCAGACCTTGGGTGATGTCACCACCAGCGACACCGGAGTTGTGGAAGGTACGCAAGGTCAACTGAGTACCTGGCTCACCGACTGACTGCGCAGCGATAACACCGACTGGCTGATGATTACCAACCAATTTGCCAGTTGACATGTCAACGCCGTAGCTGCGCTGAGGGATGCCGTTGAGGTTATTGGTTGATAGGACTGATTGGATCTTGACGCTCTGGATGCTTTCATCGTCATCAATTGAGTCAGCAATTTCCCGAGTGATCAATTCGTCCTTGTTGACGTGACCTGGAATCGTCTCAGCAGCGTAACGGCCAGCCAAACGGTTCGAGAAGTCGATCATCGTCTCCTCGGTTTCTGAACGGTAGATTGCGTAACCTTCGTCATCACCTTCAACGTCCTCAACGGTGAAGACATCCTGCGCCACGTCGACTAAACGACGAGTCAAATACCCTGAGTCAGCGGTCTTCAACGCGGTGTCGATCAGACCCTTACGCGCACCACGGGTTGCCACGAAGGCCTCAAGGCTGGACAAACCACCGGTGTAGGAGCTACGGATTGGCAGCTCAATCTCGTGGTTGGTTGCGTCCATTTGAATACCGATCATGGCACTCGCCAGCTTCACGTTGGAAATATCACCACGAGCACCAGAGTTAACCATCATGGAAATACTGGTGTCCATGTGCGCCAACTGATCTTTCAAGAACGCGGTGATCTTATTGTCAACGTTTCGCCAGGCGTTCACCGTCAAGTTGTAACGCTCTTCTTCGGTGATCAGACCCTGGTCAAATTGCTCAGAAATTAAAGCCGCTTTAGCGTCACCCTCAGCCACGAACTCAGGGATTTCGTCGAAGTGGACGTAGTCGGTCATACCGGTCGACACCGCTGCAGTCGTCGCGAAGCGGAAGGCTTGACCCTTCATGCGGTCAGCAATTTTAGCAGTCTCCTCGGCACCGTACTTGTTAAAGATTTGCGCCAAGACCTTCTTCAGCTGTTTCTTGGTCTGGACGTTGTTGTCGTACGGGAAGTCCTCTGGCAAAATCTCGTTAAAGAAGACGCGACCCAAGGTTGTTTGGCGTAATTTGCCCTTTGCGAAGATCTGAATTGGCGTTTGCAAATGGATATTACCCTTGTCATATGCCAATTCTGCCTCATAAACTGAGCTAAATGACTTGATGTGGTCAGTCTGTGCCTGCGGCTTGTCGTACGTCAGGTAGTAGTTACCCAGCACGATGTCCTGTGAAATGTGCAGCACTGGCGCACCATCAGCAGGCTTCAACAAGTTAGCAGTTGCGCTCATCAATTCGCGGGCTTCAGCTTGCGCCTCTTTTGAAAGCGGCAAGTGAACTGCCATCTGGTCACCGTCAAAGTCAGCGTTAAAGCCGGCACAAACTAGCGGATGAAGTTGGATAGCTTTTCCTTCAACCAACACTGGCTGGAAGGATTGGATTGACAAACGGTGAAGTGACGGAGCACGGTTCAATAGCACGTATTTACCTTCAATCACCGCATCCAATGCGTCCCAAACAACTGCTTCGCCTGATTCGATCAACCGCGTTGCTGAACGGATGTTGTGAGCAAACTCGTTGCGAATCAGCCAGCTGATAACAAATGGCTTAAACAGCTCAAGTGCCATTTGTTTTGGCAAACCACACTGGTGAATCTTCAATTTTGGACCAACGACGATGACTGAACGGCCAGAGTAATCCACACGCTTACCGAGCAGGTTTTGGCGGAAGCGCCCCTGCTTACCCTTTAGCATGTCGGAAATTGACTTCAGGCGGCGGCGACCACCAGTCGAGCTGACAGCGCGACCACCACGAGCAGCGGCATTGTCGATCAATGCATCGACGGCTTCCTGCAACATACGCTTTTCGTTGCGCTGAATGACTTCTGGCGCATTGAGCTCAACCAATTTCTTTAGACGATTGTTACGGTTGATGATGCGACGGTACAGGTCGTTCAGGTCTGAGGTGGCAAATCGACCACCGCTGAGGGCTACCATCGGGCGGAGGTCCGGTGGGATGACTGGCAATACACTCAGTGTCAAGCTGCTTGGCTTGATACCAGCGGCGTGCATGCTCTCGAGCATCTTCAAACGCTTGAGGATTTTCTTCTCGCGCTGACCTTTGGCACTTTCAGCCTCTTCGGTCAACTCTGCGATCAACTGCGGCAAGTCGATCTCATCCAGCAACGTCTTCAATGCTGAAGCACCCATGCCAACTTCGATGAGCTCATCGTATTCTTCTGGCAAGTTGCGGTAGTCAGTTTCAGACAACAACGCGCCCTTGTTTAGGCTGTCAAGCTGTGCTTTGCGAGTATTGTATTTCTCGTTCAATTCTTCAACTTCACGACTCTGCTCTTTGGCCAAGGCTTTGATGTCAGCACCGTCTTCTTCTGCCATTTTTTCATAGCGAATCTTGATAGCAGCACGACCAGCTTCAGTTTCAGCCTCTAGATCTGCGAGGTATTGGTCGCGAGTTGCTTCATCAACTTTCAAAATGACATAGGTCGCAAAGTAAGCTACTCGCTCCAAGTTACGAACCGTCATGCCGAGCAATTGACTCATGGCGCTTGGCGTACCGCGCATAAACCAGATGTGGGCGACTGGCGCCGCCAACTGGATGTGGCCCATGCGCTCACGGCGAACGATTGACTTGGTGACGAGTTCACCGTTCTTATCAACCGCCGCTTCGCGTGAACGAACACCTTTTAGCTTTGAGTCGTGTGGATTGATGTCCTTGACCGGACCGAAAATTCGTTCACAGAACAAACCGTCACGCTCTGGCTTTTGAGTACGATAATTGATCGTTTCTGGCTTAGTAACTTCACCGTGACTCCATTTCAGGATATCTTCTGGGCTGGCAACCACTAAGCGTACTGCATCAAAATCGCTAATGCCAGTAGCATTGAATGCAAATTGCGCCATCTTACGCATCCTCCTTTATTTCTTCTACTTCGTCAATGTCTTGTACGCTCATGCCCCCTTCGATTTCTCCGATATCATCAGATTCATCCAAGAAAGTTTCTGCTTCTTCGTCCTCAGACGTTACCGCAGGCGTGGTTTTATCTTCAGGTCCGCTAGACGCGATCACGTGCTCAGCGTCAACAACAGCTTCATCATCCACCAAGTCAACCTTCAGACCTAATCCCTGGAGTTCCTTAACCAACACATTAAAGGACTCTGGGAGTTTTGGACCGACGATTGGCTCGTCTTTGATGATCGACTCGTACGCCTTGGCACGACCGTAAACGTCGTCGGACTTGATGGTTAGCATTTCCTGCAAGGTTGCGGCGGCACCGTAGGCTTCCAATGCCCAGACCTCCATCTCACCAAAGCGCTGACCACCGTTCTGGGCTTTACCACCGAGTGGTTGCTGGGTGACCATGGTGTATGGACCAGTTGAACGCGCGTGGATCTTGTCAGAAACCATGTGGTGCAATTTGATCATATGCATCACACCGACTGTAGTGCGCTCTTCAAAGGCTTCACCAGTACGGCCATCGAACAGTTGACTCTTGCCGTCACGTGCCAAACCAGCCTTTTCTAGTTCATCAGAAATTGTTGCTGATGGCACACCGTTAAATGACGGTGTTGCCACGCGGTAGCCCAATGCTCGTGCCGCCATACCAAGGTGCGTTTCAAACAACTGACCGAGGTTCATACGGCTTGGCACACCGAGTGGGTTCAAAATTACGTCAATTGGCGTACCGTCTTCCATGAACGGCATATCTTCAACTGGCAGAACCTTGGCGACCACACCCTTGTTACCGTGACGACCAGCCATCTTGTCACCAACACCGATTTTGCGGAGCTGGGCCACAAAGATTTGAATCTGCATCAACACGCCAGCTTTCAAGTCGTGGCCATTTTCGCGGCTAAATATCTTGACGCCAACGACTTTACCACCACCTGCATTGTTCATGCGCTGTGAGGTGTCGCGAACGTCTTTGGCTTTTTCACCGAAAATGGCGCGGAGCAAGCGCTCTTCGGAACTGAGTTCCTGCTCACCCTTTGGTGTAATTTTACCAACCAAGACGTCGCCGGCCTTGACCTCAGAACCAATTTGGACAATACCGTTTTCGTCCAAGTGGCGCAGACTTTCCTCGGAAACGTTTGGAATGTCGCGGGTAACAATCTCTGGGCCCAATTTGGTTTCACGAACTTCAACATTGTAGTCTTTGATGTTGATGGACGTCAGCGTGTCGTCTTGCACCAATCGGTTGGACAAAATCACCGCGTCTTCCATGTTGTAACCACCCCATGGCATAAAGGCTACCAACAGGTTACGTCCCAGTGCAATTTCGCCTTCAGCAACTGAAGCGCCTTCGATCAGGACATCACCCTGCTTTACCTTATCGCCGCGCTTGACGCGAACTTTTTGGTTGTAGCAGCGGTCGTCGTTGTTTTTGACGAAATGACGGAGTTCATATACTTTGACGCCGTCACTGTATTTGACGTGAATTTCATTTGCATCAGCTTTGATGACTTCACCGTCACCTGATGCCAAGATCAAGTGACCGCTGTTTGCAGCAATGGACTTTTCGACACCTGTACCAACAGTTGCTGGCTCTGGTGTAAGCAATGGTACTGCCTGGCGCTGCATGTTTGAACCAGTCAAGCTACGGTCGATACGGTTCTTTTCGATGAACGGCACCAAGGCTGCAGTTGACCCCAAAATCTGCTTGTGTGCTGCGTCCATGTAGGTAACTTGGTCAGCATCAACCTGAGATGGCTGCATGTTGTTACGAGCCGACACACGCTCGTCACGGAAGGTACCGTCTTCGTTCAAAACAGCACCAGCGTCAGCGATCACTTCGGCAGCTTCCTGCGCCGCGTCCAAGTAAACAACATCGTCAGTCACGCGGCCGTTGACAACCTTGAGGTATGGTGTTTCGATAAAGCCATATTCATTGACCCGCGCGTAGGTGGCGAGGTTTAGCACCAAACCAACGTTAGCGCCTTCTGGCGTCTCCACCGAACAGATGCGACCGTAGTGTGTTGGGTGAGCGTCACGAACGTCAAAACCAGCACGTTCACGGCTCAAACCACCAGGACCCATCGAACTCAAACGACGTTTGTGACTCAACTCAGACAGTGGGTTAACCTCGTCCATCAACTGGCTCAACTGTGAGCTAGTGAAGAATTCACGAACTGCTGCCACCACTGGGCGAGCGTTGATCAGCTGGCTTGGTGTTACACCTTCCATGTCTGCCACACTCATGCGGTCCATGGCGTTGCGCTGCATCCTGAGCATACCAACGCGGAACTGACGAGCTACCAATTCACCAACCAACTTCACTCGACGGTTGCTCAATGAGTCGATGTCGTCAGCTGGCTCCTGGGTGTTGTTGAGGCGAATGATTTCGCGGATGATGGCTACCAAATCGCTCATCTGGAAGATACGATTTTCAGCAGTATTGGCGACGTCGAGACCCAAGCGCTGGTTCAGCTTGTAGCGACCAACACGAGAATAATCAAATCGCTTGAAATCAAAGAACATTCGCTCAATCATCTGACGTGCATTGTCGACTGTCGCCAAATCACCCGGCCGGAGACGGCGATAAACCTCGATCAGCGCTTCATTGGCACCACGAGTTGTGTCTTTATCCAAAGTTTCTTGGATGTAACTGGTCTCACCCGTGTCAATGTCAGCAAATAATTCACGAATTTCTGACGTTTTTGGATGACCCAAAGCCCGCAGCAATGTCGTCACTGGCAATTTGCGACGACGGTCAATCTTGACATAAATCGTACCATTTGGTGCGGTCTCAAACTCCAACCAGGCACCGCGACCTGGGATCATCTTGGCGCCGTAGTAATTACGGCCAGCCACGGTGTCAGCCGTAAAGAACACACCGGCCGAGCGGATCAGCTGGCTGACCACCACGCGCTCAGTACCATTGATGATAAAAGTACCGCGCTCGGTCATCCATGGATAATCACCGAGGTAGATTTCCTGCTCTTTGACTTCGCCGGTAACTTTGTTAGTTAATTCGACAGTTGCGTGCAGTGGCGCTTCAAACGTCACATTGTTTTCCTTGGCGAACTGGTCGGTGGTCTTTGGTTCGTCAAATCGATACGCACCAAATCGCAATGACAATTTCTGACCAGTATAGTCGTCAATTGGGTTAATTTCTGAAAAGATTTCGCTCAAACCATCCTCGACGAACCAACGCCAAGAATCTTCTTGATGAGCGATCAGGTTTGGCAGCGGCAACGAGCTGTCTTCAGAGGTGAAGAACACACGTCCGCCATCCGTGGACTGTTGTTTTGCCACAGGTATGAACTCCTCGCTTTAGTTTAATTTAGTGATCACGGCCGGAAGATCCCTAATTCACGACTGCAACAAAGGCGATGTGCCCGTTCGCTTTGTTTCTCCCTGTCGTGAATACACTACTTCTCTAGCTACCAGTATGCACGAAACCAGGTCAAAAATCAATATTATTTTTGGAGATTTCTTGAAGAATATGCTGATGTACGTCAGCCGGCGAACGCTCGGCCAAAATCAGTGGAATATTGTGCGTTTTAGCAACAGTTTGATAGCCATCATTGATCTTCTGCTGGAACGCATCGTCACGCGATTCAAAGCTATCAACCGCCTCTGTCATACCACGTTCAGCGATGCGCTGCTGTCTGGTTTGGTCATCCGCAAATAACACCACCACAAAGTCAGGGCTCATGTACCGCTCATGAGTGAAACGTTTGGTCATACTGATGATGGTGTCCTCTGCCACGCCCTCGCCATAGCCCTGATACACCAAGGTCGACACGTAACTCCTGGAGCTTAACACCACCACACCGCGCTGCAAAGCCGGCTCAATTTTGTGAAACCACAGTTCACGCCGCGCTGCGCTGAACAAAAGCACATTAACCTCCGGATCTAACTTGAACCGATCGTCTTTCAAAACTCTCCGATATTCATTGGCGACTGGCGTGGTTTTAGCCTCATCATCACTGCCTGGCTCCTCGACAACAACAACTTCACGGCCGCGTTCTCTGAGCCACGCTGCCAACATATCTACTTGCGTGGATTTACCGGTGCCGTCATTGCCCTCGATGACGATGTAGGCTCCCGTGGCGTCTGAGCGTTCCATCACAGCAACCCCTGGCTCAAGCCGTCAATTGGCACCGGAGTCTTGCGACTGTCACGATACGTCTTTGGCAGCAGCATCTCCGGCCGCCAGCTAGCGATGATTTCCTCCAAATCGCTCCCTGTCTGATATTTATCACTCATCTTACGAGCCCCAGAGCCATAGCCGCCCTCAACTGGCCCAGTTTTGTGAAAAATCATTTGACCAATGCGTTCGCCAACCGGCAACACAACGC
>CAUSYU010000014.1:0-17430 GCA_963536065.1 uncultured Candidatus Saccharibacteria bacterium | reverse complement strand
ATGTTGGCGGTAGCGCCAACGCCCTCAGCACAGTTCGTAACGGCAAATATCACGACATCGACGAATTCAGTAATGGCAATTCGTATTGGCGCGCCAATGATCGACGCGCGCCGCACAATGCCTACACCTCAGGTGAGAAGATTGATCAAACCAATACCGCCAAAGGTCACAACGAATCAGTATTCACCGGGTTTAAACGCGCCGATGGCAAGCCTGCCGAAACGCCAAACGCCACCCAAATTGCCATCAATTTCAGCGGTCCACTATTTAACACCAATTACACCTACAACAAAGATTCAAATACCTACGCTCGCACACTAGCAGGGCAACCGCACAATGACGCCGAGGCTGGGCAGATTGCGCCAAACAGCATCGTGGCACTGGAGGTGAACGTCGAACATCGCCCAGGCAGCCGCGAAGGGTACGAGGATGTCATCACTGTTGGCACTGGCAAAGCGTATATTTTCCAAAACGGCGTTGTTGCTCAAGCCACCTGGAAGCGTGACAATGAAAACGCCGAATTGAAATTGGTCGACGCCGCCGGCAAAGACATCGCGTTGAACCGCGGCCAGACGTGGATCGCCGCCTTTACACCGGGGCGAGGAAGTATTGCATGGCAGTAACCCGTCGCCGATCGATTCGCGACTACAATCGATATTACATGCGTCGGTCGGTATTGCTGTTATTGCTGCCTGTCGGCATCGCCGCTGCTTTTGCCACCATCACTCATCTCATATTGACAAACCTAGCCGCCGTTGAAGTTAATTGGTACATCATCATCCTGCTCGGCGCAGTCGGAGGCATCATCGGCGCCATCACCATCACACCATTCATTAGCAAACCGATGCGCGACGTGCTCTACGCTGCGGCTTACAAAACAGGGGAGCTGACCGCCGAAAAGCCAACCAAGATCAACTCGCCAGCACACGCACGCACTGGTTTCCAAACCGTGCTTGAGGCCATCTATACCAATGGTGCGCCCGCCAAACCAACTGCCCAAAAAGCTTCGTCTCAACTTGACGCCATCATTCAGTCGCTCAATCACACGCCGTGCGGCATTGTCGTATTGGACCACCAGAAAAACATCATCTTTGCCAATGAAACCGCGCCTGTGGTCTCCAACATGGACGGTGTGCTGACGTTAGGGCTGGACTTTATTGACGAAATTTCTATCAACGAGTGGATCCAAGAAGTCGCCAAAGACAACATCACCGCTCACCACCAGTGGACACGTGTACCAGCTCAATCCAAAACCTCCGCGCCACAAAAGTTCTACGACGTCAGCGCTTCCTACGAAAAAGGTGCAGCTGGCGAAACGGTCATCATCCTCTTTGATCGCTCAGCCAAATACTTACCCGAAGAAGAGGATCTCAATTTCATCGCCTTTGCAGCGCACGAACTCCGTGGACCCATCACCGTCATCCGCGGTTACTTGGACATCTTGGAGCACGAACTTCACGACCGCCTGCGGGATGATGAGCCACAATTGTTCAATCGTCTGACCGTTTCCGCTAATCGCTTGTCCAGCTATATCAATAACATCCTCAACGTCTCAAAATTCGATCGGCACCACTTGTACGTGCATCTGCGCGAAGACACATTGGAGGCCATTTACGCTACCATCGCTGACGACATGCAGCTGCGCGCCTCAGCTCAGCACCGTATGCTGAATGTATCTATCCCTAGCAACTTGCCGACCGTAGCAGCCGACCGTGGTAGCATTGGGGAAGTGATTTCCAACCTCATCGACAATGCTATCAAATACAGCTTCGAAGGCGGAGTTGTCCAAGTTTCCGCCGTGCAAAAAGGCGAATTTGTAGAAGTTTCCGTCTCAGACAACGGCGTCGGCATGCCAGCTGGCGTAATCAAAAACCTCTTTCGCAAATTTTACCGCTCACACCGATCACGCGAAACAGTGGCCGGCACTGGCATCGGCCTGTACATCTGTAAAGCCTTTGTCGAATCTCACGGCGGTAGCATCTCCGCACGCAGCCAAGAGAACCAGGGCTCAATTTTTTCTTTCACCATCCCCGTCTATGCCTCGGTGAAAGAAAAATTATTAGAAGACGGCCAACTAAACAATCGGCTCATTCGCACTGACGGCGGGTGGATAAAAAATCACAAAATGTATAGGGAGTAATCATGGCGATCAAAACAATTTTATGCATCGAAGACGACAGATTTATCGGCGAAATGTACGTACGCAGCCTGGAGCGTGCCGGCTATACCGTCACCTGGATGGTGGACGGCAACGATGGCTTGGTGGCGGCGCGTAACCAGCCGTATGATTTGATCATTTTGGACTTGATGTTGCCAGAACAGCGCGGCGACCAGATCTTGGACGCCCTCAGAAACGGCGAAACTGATTTGGTGCCTAACAGCAAAATTCTCATCATGACCAATTTTGAGCAAGACGACCAATCCAAGTCACAGCTACTACCTAGAATCGACGGCTATCTCATCAAAGCCGACATCACGCCTCGAAAACTACTGGAGGTGATTGAGCAGCTGGGCGAGTAGTACAAGAACACAGCTTTCAAAATAAATCATTACAATACTAAAAAGAACTACCCAAGAGGGCAGTGCTGATAATTTCTCTATGGTGACCTCACGGGGAATCGAACCCCGGTTGCCGGGATGAGAACCCGGTGTCCTAACCGCTAGACGATGAGGCCAACACTAAGCATCATACCATGACGCAGCCGCTTTTGTCTATACCGCCGCGCCAGCCAACAGAGACGCGCTTGCGTTTTACCACCGTTTGACGCTATACTTAATATCATGAAAGAATCGAGGGTGGGGCAGTCTGACAGAACATTTTCCAAATTTTGGCTGCGCCGTCTCAGCAAAGCCTCACTACTAGTCAATCTCTTCATTCTCTTCACATACGCATCAGCTCGTTTTTTGCCTGGCAATTATCGCTTTACTATTGGCGATTCAGTGACTGACTTGGCCGCCGCTATCAGCGTATTGTCCGCAGTTTGGGCGCTTGGTCTATGCTTTTGGACGCCCAAAAAGCAACGCGGCTACCTGGCATGCGCCACCTATGCATCGCTCATCATCACCATCGCCGCACTCATCGCCACCAGCGGCGGCATCTATTCTCCATTTACCAGCCTCTGGCTCATGGTGACTATCTTTGCTGCAGTATTTGGGCTGTGGCTGACTGGTGGCATCATCTTGTTAGTCGTAGCGCACATCGCCATGATTCATTTCGAAACACCACTGACGCTGGAACAGATAACCATCAGCGCGGTGCTTGGTATCATGCCACTCGTCCTAAGCATCGTTCTATGGCGATACCAACCGCAGAAAAAGCTTGATGACCGATTTACTGAACTGGAAAATAGGCTAACCTCCGCCGAGGGTAAATCTGATGTCGTCATCAATACCATCGACGACGGCGTGATGGCTATTTCCAATGACGGTATCATTGAGCTCATCAATCCAGCCGCACAACAGATGATCGGCTGGGACAAAGGCGACGCTTTGGGTCTGAGTTGGCAAGGTGTCCTCAAACTGGTGCTCAAGGACGGATCTGACATCCCAGAGGGCAAACATCCCGTTGCTCAAGCATTGTCTTCAAACCAGCCCACCCACAGCGACAACCTATTTCTCAAAACCTCTTCAGACAAACGACTGCCGATCACCATCGTCAGTTCTCCTATTGGCCCACAAAAGGAAGGTGTCATCATCGTGTTCCGGGACATCTCCAAAGAGCGCGCCGAGGAGCGAGAGCAGGCCGAGTTCATTTCTACTGCCAGCCACGAGATGCGCACGCCTGTGGCCTCCATCGAGGGCTATCTGGGTCTGGCGCTCAACCCAGCCACTGCCCAAATTGACGACAAAGCTCGCGACTTCATCACCAAAGCGCACGCCTCCGCTCAACACCTGGGCCGGTTATTTCAAGACCTGCTGGATATCAGTAGAGCCGAGGACGGACGCCTCAAAGATGAACCAAAGCTATTTAACGTAACTGATTTTGTGGCAGACATCTTTGAAGGTCTGGCGCACAAAGCCGCCGAGAAAAATCTGCTCTATTCGTTTCGGCCGCACGCGCTAGCCAAAGACTCCGCTGACCAACATTTGCAACCCATTTATTATGCCTTTGTTGACCCCGACCATTTCCGGGAAATTACCGCCAACCTCATAGAAAACGCCATCAAATACACTAAAGAGGGGGAAGTGGTGGTTGACGTCACTGGCGACTCGTCAAAGGTGGTTGTCAGTGTGATGGACTCTGGCCTGGGAATCCCCGCAGAAGATGTGCCGCATCTTTTCCAAAAGTTTTATCGGGTTGACAATTCAGCCACTCGCGAAATCGGCGGTACTGGTCTGGGACTGTATCTGTCTCGCCGACTCGCCGAAAGCATGTCGGGCGATTTACGTGTCGAGAGTGAGTACGGCAAGGGAAGCACTTTCTTTTTGGAAATACCGCGAATTTCCAAAGAAGAAGCCGCTCACAAAGAAGCATCCTTGCAGCCAACGCCAGTTCAATACCATCAACCGCAAACTCCAGTAGCTTCTGTCCTCACACCCGCTGAGCCGCTAGTGGCGCCTCAGCCTCAGCAACCAATAGAACAGCCTCCACAGCTAACCGAACCTGCTCAAGTCACTGAACCGCCTGTTCAGCCCAACCAACCACCACAGCCACAGCCAACACCAACCAGCCCAGAACACGCCACGCTTGCCGACATCGAACATCATCTAGAGACCAGCCGTCGCGCCATCAACATACCGCGGAGAACCAATAATTCATAAAAGCATAAGAATGATAGCAATTTTAATAATAATATCGTATAGTAGGTAATAGATATGACAAAAATTTTACTCGTTGAAGATGACAAAAGTTTACGCGAAATCTATGGCGTACGATTATTAGCAGAAGGATACGACATCGTGTCCGCAGGTGACGGTGAAGAAGCACTCGCCATGGCCATCAAAGAACGGCCAGCGCTCATCCTGAGCGACGTGATGATGCCGAAAATTTCTGGCTTTGACATGCTAGATATTTTACGGTCTGCCACCGAAACCAAAGACATCAAAGTAATCATCATGACTGCTTTGTCTTCAGAAGACCAACGAGCCCGTGGCGAACAACTCGGAGCTGACCGATACCTCGTGAAATCCCAAGTCGGTATCGAAGACGTCGTACGCACCGTCCACGAAGTTTTGGGTGATGTTCCGGGACTTACGCCAGCGCCGCAACCACAACCAGCCGCACAGCCAGCAACAGCGGCGCCTCAGCAAACTCCAGCCCCAACCATGTCACCATCGCCTCAGATGCCGCCAGTCCGGCCCGATGTCTCAGCGCTGTCACCGCAGCCAACATTGCAAGCTGCCGCACCAGCGCCAGCCACACTGCCGCAACCAACTGCGCCTTTCTCATCTTCGGCGCCACGTCCTGCCAACCTGGGTGAACGTGTCATCCGCCCACTTGAAGGTGCCAGCCTGACACCGACAGAAGATGTTGCCAAACTCATGGAACAAGAATTAGAAGGTATTCCAAACCTCAAACCACAGTCAACCACGCCTGACAACACTCCAGAGGAAACAACACCAGCTCCACAACCTGATAAAGCTCCAGAAGGGACCATTCCAACGTTGACAGCTGCCCCAGCTCCTGAAACTCCAGCAGAGCCTACTCACATTCCCGTGACAACACCAGCGCCTCAAACTCCACAGAACCTACAAAGCATCACCGCTCCAGAGCAGCCAGCTCCAACCATTCCAGCAGTACCGGTAATCAGTTCAGCTCCGCAAGCGCCAACAAACGCTGCGCCGACTCATACGCCACCAGCTCCAGTCCTGCATCCGCTTCCGTCTCAACCGCCACAACCGCCGCAAACTCCTCCACCAGCACAACCACAAGCGTAAATGTCAGACAATACCACACCGAATCATGAACCTACCCAGCGCCTCAACAAATTCGTGGCGCTGGCGCTTGGCGTGTCGCGACGTCAGGCTGACGAGCTGATCGAGCAGGGCAAGGTCACCGTGAATGGCCAGCCCGCTAAACTCGGCCAACGCATCACCGCAACTGATATCATTCGCTACGGCAACAAACCGCTCACCGCCCAAACCCACCAGCTCATCCTCCTCCACAAACCCGTCGGTTACCTCTGTTCGCGTGCCTCTCAAGGCGGTGTACCGACCATTTATGAATTATTACCAACCAGCCTCCATCACCTCAAGCCCGTCGGTCGCCTCGACAAAGACAGCTCTGGGCTTATCCTCCTCACTAACGACGGCGATTTGGCCCACCAGATGACACACCCATCCTTTTATAAAATCAAGCGCTATCTCGTGACGCTTGACCAGCCACTCCAACCGCTCCACCGGCAAATGATCAACGACTTTGGCGTGCAGCTACCTGACGGTCCCAGCCGCTTGACGCTGGAACGTCAGCACGAGGGCGACGACCACCGCTGGATCGTCCAGATGAGCGAAGGCCGCAACCGCCAAATCCGCCGCACCTTCGCCGCCCTTGGCTACACCGTCATCAAACTTCACCGCACAGACTTTGGTAACTACACTCTCGGTGACATCAAACGTGGGGAATTTCAGGAAAGCAAGTTGACACCAGGTCAATAATTGCTGTATCGTATAGATATATAGGAGGACATACCATGCGAGAAGGTAACAAATTTTCAATTGAAAATAATAGTGGATTATGGCGGAAAAAAGTAGGGGTCGTGCTCGGCACAGTAGCCAGCGCTGCATTAGCTCTGTCAGGCTGCGGTGCGCCAATATCAGAAACAGCACCAACAGCAACTACAGAAGGATCTACAATCAGCCCGGAGCTAGACTCAACCAACCAGTCCAAGCTCGACTGGCAGACTGTTAACCGGAACTGTCTTGATGAACCTGACTGCAAGGGTGAAATATCATCTGTAGAGAAAGGTTGTGATGGCACCACGCTACTATACATATATCGTACCCACAAAGGACCAGGTGGCATCACAGCAATCCCTAACAGTCCCGAGTGCACCGCTTCACCAGCACCAGAAAGCAGCCCAACACCAGCCGCTACTGCAATACCCACTCCAGCAGGCTAAGGTCAGCCCCATTTCGCATACCGCTCATCCTCGCCAAATCCTCACGCCTCTGGTATAATAGGCGTAATTATGTCTAGTAAATTACCTACCGTCGCCATCATCGGCCAAGCTAACGTTGGCAAAAGTTCATTGTTCAATCGCTTGACGCGCGCCCGCACCGCCATCGTCGCCCGCGAAGCCGGCACCACCCGCGACAACGTTGTTGGCAAAGTCTCATACAAACGCCGCGCCTCATCTCCTGACGAGGTAAGCCAGGCTGAATGCTGGCTCATCGACACTGCCGGCCTCAAACCCGCTGAAGACGAATTCGAAGCCACCATCCAAGACCAAATCGCCGACGCCTCCGCCGCGGCCGACGTCATCCTCGTCATGGTCGATTCCACCGTCTATCCATCAGACGCCGATCGCCAACTCGCCAAAAAAGCCCTCAAAAGCGGCAAGCCCGTCCTGCTCATTGCCAATAAAGCCGACCTCAAAGGCTCGCTCCACACCGACGAATTCAAGCGTCTCGGCATCAAAACCATCATCAAAACCTCTGCCGAGCACAACATTGGTATCTCCGAGCTACTCGACAACATTGCCAATCTCATTCCGCCAGCCACTCAAACCGAAGCTGACGACATCATTCGCGTCGCCTTGATTGGCCGGCCAAACGTCGGCAAAAGCAACCTGTTCAACACCCTAGCAGGCAAGCAGCAAGCCATCGTCGCCAATGTCGCCGGCACCACCCGCGACGTCAACCGCGTCCAAGTCCGCTACCATGGCCAGACCATCGAGCTACTCGACACCGCCGGCATTCGCCGCCAAGGCAAGCAAGAAACTGGCATCGAAAAGTTCTCCGTCCTACGCACCATGCAGGCCATCAACGAAGCCGACATCTGCTTCCTCTTGATGGATGTCAACGAATTGAACGTCGGACTGGACCAACGCTTGGCCGGCATCATCGACGAAGCAGGTAAGGGACTCGTCCTAGTGGTCAGCAAGTGGGACTCCGTCGAAGGCAAAGACGCCTACACCCACGACGAGCTGGCGCCGCAAATTAGCTATCATTTCAAATTCACGCCCTACGCACCGCTGATTTTTACCTCATCAGTCACTGGCCAAAACGTCGCCAAATTGTTCGACCTAGCCCTTGATATTTATAAGCGCCGCCACCAAGAGTGCAAAACCCGCGTCCTCAACGACCTCCTACAAAAAGCCGTTGCCGCTCATCCGCCAGCCGGCCTGAAGAACTCGCATCCAAAACTCCGCTACATCGTCCAGACCGACACGGCCCCGCCATGGTTCGTCATCTACGGCAGCAACCTGAAGTTCGTCCACTGGAGCTACAAACGCTACCTCGAACGCACTCTGCGCGAAGCCTTCAACTTTGCGGGAACGCCCATCAAACTATCTTTCCGCGACGAAAAGCAGCTGAAAGCCAACCGCGAACGTATCGCCCGCGGCCTGGCTCCCGTCACCAAAGCCTACAAACAGGCCAAAAATGCCGAAAAGGGCATGTAGCCTTTGATGATTCACACCTCGGCTTGAGCTTCTCTGGATGAGCTATTTTCATGCCAATACACTATTTACAAATATGAGCTGTTGTGGTATAATACAACATATATGGAAAACTTGACAAACTCTACACACTCTGAACAGGCAACCCCTGATGCCATTGCGCGCCCCGAACAAACGCCACCCATTGATACCATAGATCCTAAGAAAACTACTTTTAAGATCACCGTTAAACCTTTGTTTAGCGAAAAAGCAACCGAATATTCCATGCGTATTGGCTCAGTCGGCGACATCCAAGTACTACCGCAAGATGAAAAAGACACGACGAATGAGGAGATTGTAGTAGAAGTTACTCTCCTTGCTGGAGACACTGGCAACCACCAACCGCTACTTGACCGTGCTGGTAAAAAATCATCCGTCTTTGACATGTCCAAAGCTACCGGTTGCACAAGTGCAAGTATGTCTGTTACAGCAGAACCGGGTGATACCGACCCCAACTTTAGTGAAGTTATTACTGGTGTTGAGATACCAGGAGTAGCAGGTGAAAATCCAGCAGAACTAGCTGAGCGAAAACAAGCTGTCGAGAACTTCATGCGAGCAGTTGGACAGGTTGCAGCCTGCGGATTACTTGGACCATTTACCGAACTACAGGAAGGTTTTACTCTTACTGTGGAGCCTGGTAAAACTCATAGACCAGAGGGCGAATTTCACGACACTATCACTGTCAATAGCTCAGACACCGCAGGAAAAAGCTAATCATCCACCATACATGAGGATTTGCGCTTGTAAAATATCGCGCGTAATTTCATCTGCCCGCTCGCCAATCAATACAATTTTTACTGCCTCGTCCAAGTGCGCATGACGAATCTCAATTTGGTACTGCGTCGCCTCAATGTGCCGCCGCTCACCACGGTCGTTCACAAAACAACCTTTCAACCGCCTGAGACCATATACTGCAAACAACTCTGGCCATAGTTTCTCAAACACCGCTTCACCGACAGTAATAGCTGACAAATCAATCACACTGTACGTCGGATTATCCGGCACCGCCAACTCGCCATCATACTGGTCAAAAAACGCCAACAGCCCCGACGGCGTGGTTATTTTACTGAGGTCAAACTGTCCGTGTGGGGCGCTCAGCACCTTAGCGTAGGGCAGAGCGCGGCGCTTGGCCTCATATTCAGCTCGTTCGCTATCCTTCAGCAAATCTTCCTTGGTCACCAAAATCACGTCTGCGGCTTGTAGCTCAATTTCGTGTGCTGGCTCAACACCGCGTAAAATCTCATACGCATCGATCACGTAAAAACTCTGCATCAGCTCGTACTTGGCAAACATCTTGGCGCTGATCAATCGCTCCACCAAGTTCATCGTCCGCGCCACCCCCGTCGCCTCGATGAACACCGGCGCAGGGGAATAGCGGCTAAAATCCATCAGCAGCTTGGTCAGCGCATCCTCCGAGCCGCAGCAAACACAGTCGCCAGCCAGCGTCGTCACCATGTCCGCCAAGCCCTCCAGCCGGTAGCCATCGACATTTTCGTTGGCATATTCATTTTCAATCACTCGCGCACCCGTAAAGTCACGTTGTCGCAATAAGAATTCCAGCACACTGGTTTTACCAGCGCCGAGCGAGCCATTCACCAAATACAGCGGCACCTTGTCAACAACCGTTCGCGCCTCGTCAAACGCTGCATTGATACTAAATTCCAAATCATCATCGCGCTTTGCCATATAGCTATTATACGCCATCACGTCCGAGGTGATATACTGAAGGTATGAAAGTCATTCTAGCCCTCGGTAATCCTGGCGACAAATACACGTACACGCGGCATAACGCTGGCTTTTTGGTGGCCGACCAGTTAGCGGCGGAGCAGGGTGCACAATTTAGCAATAAGCCCAAATTCTCGGCTAATATTGCCGAATTGACCATGTCTGGAGAAAAAATCCTGCTTGTCAAGCCAACGACGTATTATAACGAAGTTGGCATCGCAGCGCGAGCGCTCATGGATTTTTATAAGGTAACGCTTGATGATCTGCTGATCATCCATGACGATACGGCACTTGATTTTGGTAAAATTCGCGTCCGCAAGGGTGGCGAAAGTGCTGGCAATAACGGTTTGAAATCACTACATCGACACGTTGGCAGTGAGTTTTGGCACATCCGCATCGGCACTGACAATTTACTGCGCCGACAAATTGGCGACGTTGACTTTGTCCTCAGTAAATTCAACACCGACGAACGAACGATTCTCCGCGATTGGACAATCCCTGAATCAATCAAACTGACCGAGGCATTTCTCAACGGCACCATTGAGCCACTGAGCGTCAAACTCTAATTGCAACAACGTTGCAAAACGCTTATCGTTTTCGGCGTTTGATTTTTGCTGCTGCCTCTCGCAGCCCGATAGCTCGCGCCTCCAAAATGCTACTGCCGACCGCCAAGCTCACAAACAACAGCCCTAAACCGCCCGTCGCCCATTCTGGCAGCTCCAGATGAAACAGCTTCGCGATCATCATCATGCCCAGTGCCGTAATTGCCCAGTGTGCGCCATTTTCCAGATATTTATATTTACTGAGTACGCCTGTACGCAACAGATACACCGTCAATGACCGCACCCAAATAGCTCCAGACGCCAGTCCAGCAACAATCAACAGGACACTACTGGTGATGGCAAAGGCACCGATGACGCCGTCGAAACTGAAACTAGCGTCTAAAACCTCAAGATATAACAAGCTTGCAAATGCCGCCCAACCAGTCTTGACTTTAATGGCCTTGGCGTCGTCCTCGTGAAAGAATGATCCAAACAATTCCAGCCCGATGTGCAGCATAATCCCCAGAATAGATGAGATCAAAATGAGCGATTGATGTGCCGGCTCCACTGTGAAATACAAAATCGTCGCCACTGCCAACATCAGACATACTTTGAAATTCTCAAACCGTCCAGCCTTAGCCAGCCACGGTTCAACATGACTAACCCAGTGAATGCGCTTGTTGTAGTCGATGAAATAACTTAACCCAATCATGATCAAAAACGCCCCACCAAACGCATCAATCATTGGTGACGCCTCGTGCAAGATGTGACCATACTCGGCTGGCTTATTGATAGCCAAGTCAACCACCTCGGTGAAACCATGACCACTCGCCACCATAACGATGAAAATTGGCAAAATAAACCGTACCACAAAGACCGCCACAAAGATGCCGACCGTCAAAAATACCTTTTGCCATGCCGAGCTCATGCCAGCCAACACCTTACTGTTAATCACCGCGTTGTCAAAGCTAAACGTAACTTCCAGCACTACCAAAATAGCAAATAACCAGAGACCGCCAAGACCCAAGTGCATGAACGTCAAACCGCCCAAAATCAATGTCAATAGTGCTGAAAACCAAAAAATTCGAAATGGATGATGTGAACGCCAGAGATGTTTCATATTACTTTAGTATAGCATACTGCGCAGTGCAATCTTATCATTCATATTAGCCTTTCTTATACACATATACTGAGTTAATGATATCGTCGTCAGGATTATACTCGACCAGTAGATGCACGCGCTGCAAACTATTCGGGTCAAACGCTGGATATAGCAGCTTTTTCGCACCATGCGCACCGCGCACAATGATCCGCCCGCCAGGCCGGAGCGCTGGCAACATATTATCAATAATTTGTTGTTTGGATTCAACCGAATCGCCCGCCAGCCCAGCTACATAGATCACGTCATACGCATTGTCCGGCAGAGCCACTACCGCTCCATCCGCCACTAGACATTCGCCAACCGGCCAGTCAATCGCCTGAGCCAACTCGCACGACTGCGCCAAGGCAGCTGGCGCCACGTCTACCAAATCAACCGCCACGCCTGTCTGACGCCACAGACACCAAGCGGTTAGAGGCAGGGGACCGCTGCCAATCATCGCCGCGCGGCTGTCCTCAGACAACAGCAAACCCGACCCGCCCAATAAACCAACTTCACGTCGCACCAGCTCGCGGTAATTGTCAATATACCAAAACTTTTCCAGCTCTTGCTGCGGACGAGCTGAGCTAGTAATTCGCCGCGACCAATACATTTCCATCTCTGATTCTGACAGAGAACAACGGCGTTGCACCTCGCGGCACACCTCATCATCACACCAGGTCGGTAACGCTGTCGCCTGCACAACCGCCGCCACCAAGCCAGAAAAAGCCGCATTGACGTCTGGCGATGGTACAAAATCGTGCAAATTCATCACTGTTTTAATTGCCATATCCATAGCTTTTCATAATGCCAAACCCTCTCATTTATTGCAAATTTGTCGCAATAAGTGATATAATTGCAACAATATGACGATAGACGAATTGCTCAAACAGCACAACTTGCGTCTGACGAAACCGCGCCAACAAGTATTTGACGTATTGCAGCAGTCAGCTGTTCCACTAACCATTAGTGATATTGCAAAGAAGTGCAAAAACGTTGACCGAGCCAGCGTCTACCGCACCCTCGTTACCTTTGATCAGCTACACATCGTCAGCGCCGTTGCTATTGGCTGGAAAAATTACTACGAGCTCGCTGAACCATTCATCCCGCATCATCACCATCTCTACTGTATCCGCTGTCAAAACGCTGAGCCTATTCAAACACCAGAATTGGAACAGCTTGTTGGCTATCTCAGTCGCAAACATCAGTTTACCGTTGTCAAACACCACTTTGAACTAGAAGGCATTTGCAAAAATTGTCAGCAAACCAAGCAATATAAAAAATAATTCCCAACTAAAAAAGCACCAGGTAAGGGTGGGCATCACCTGGTGCTTTGTTACCCTTCAACCCACCCGAGCTTCCATGTCACGGCAAAGCGTCTGCGGTCAAAACTCCAAAAGACCGGCGCCTGACGAATCGTCAATACAGTTAGTACTCACCATGAAACAGAGGTCGCCTTAATCAAAAGGGCAGTTAAAGGGGTTAGTATGCGCGTAACGTTTAACGCAAAAAGTGGAGGGTAAGATACTTAATGCCATTGCGCGCAACCTAACATATAGTTAGAATAGGGGGTATAAGGTGCATTTGGTTGAACTCGCTGATCAACCAATCGTGTATCATTATAGCAAAGATTTGACATAGTGTCAATACTTTTTGCAATAAAAGTCATGGAAATCAATACAGTACTACCAGAGGAGCATATTTTCACCAAGAGGTTGGTCAATATTGCCAAGCCGCCAAAAAGGTTATGTTTTATGGGAAAACTCCCAAATAGCCAGGCTCCTCGAGTCGCGATCGTCGGTACACGCAAACCAAGTAGCTATGGACGCGAGGTTACCGAACGGCTAGCAACAGACCTGGCGCAAGCCGGGGTGATTATCATAAGTGGACTAGCGCTTGGCGTTGATAGCATCGCCCAGACCGCAGCTCTCAATGCTGGTGGCACAGTCATTGGCGTCATCACGTCAGAGCTCCCAGATATTGCGCCGCGTAGCAACCGAGGATTAGCAGAGAACATCATCAACCAGGGCGGTGCAGTCCTGTCAGAATGGATGCGCGGCGACGGCATGAAAATACGCAAATGGAGCTTTTTGCAAAGAAATCGTCTGGTCAGCGGACTAGCAGACGCTATCGTTATCACTGAAGCTGCCGAACGGAGCGGTACACTCAATACCGCCGCATACGCCCTCGAGCAGGGACGCGACGTATTTGTTGTCCCTGGCAACATCACCAGCCCATTATCCGCAGGGTGCAACAACCTGCTGCTTCAAGGCGCCAATCCAGCACTCTCAGCCAAAGACATTCTGAATGCCATCGCTCCAACTTGGAAATCCGCCCAGCCCACCCAATGCGCATTGCCGATTGGTTCTACACCAGACGAAATTGCCATCGCCAAGCTTATCAAACATGGCATGCGCAACGGCGATGAGCTACAAAAACAGTCGGGGCTATCAGCGGCTGATTTTGCCACAGCGCTGACCATGCTGGAAATCAATGGCGTGATCAAGCCACTCGGGGCAAACAACTGGACACTACGATAGCGCCTATGCTTGAATATATTTCACCATAGTGTTATGATATTGTCAATGAATGCAGAACATCAACCACAGTCACACCTCACCGAAACCCCAGAAGAGCAGCCTATCTCAGACGACATACTCACGCTACCCAATCTCGTTACCATAGTAGGTGGGCTATGCAGTATATACGGTATCCGAAACGCCGACACCATTAAGGGTATCGCCGCCTTGATCATTGGCGAATTGTCAGACAAACTTGATGGTTCACTAGCAAATGCCCTCGACCAACGGTCCAAACTGGGTATTAAGCTGGACCCCATCAGAGACAAGATTGTCGCGGCAGCAGCATTACTAAAGCTATTACAAGAAGGTTCTGCATCAAAAGCCATGGTGGCGACAATCGCTGGTTTAGAATCAACAAAAGCCATTGCCACCGCTGTTGCCGAGTATAAACATAACCAGCTCCCCGATGAGAGCGAACCCCTTCGTCCAACCCAAGCAGGGCGCATCAGTAGCGCACTCGTCGCGACAACCACAACACTACTCATCATCGGTAGTTCGGCAGAGTCTCTGGGCTATCAGAAAACCGCCAAAACACTGAAGGGACTAGGTAAACTGGGCTTTGCAGCCTATGTTCCGGCAGCAGCAGTGGCAGCTGGACAATACGTTAAGCGCGCCCGAGACCTGATGAACAGTGATCAGAAATAATAGCGTTCTCCAATGCCCATTATTTGATGGGTCACTCGATATGGTATAATATAGAGTTATGAAAAATCTCGTCATCGTCGAGTCGCCAGCTAAAGCGAAAACCATTGAAAAGTATTTGGGCCGTGATTTTCATGTCTTATCAAGCGTGGGACACATCCGCTCAATTGTCAAAAAAACTAAGGACGGTACGCCGCCGATTGATGTGGCGAATGATTTTTTTGCTGTCTACGAAGTCGATCCTGAGAAAAAGAAAGTCATCAGTGAGCTAAAGAAAAACGTCAAGGCCGTCGGTAAAGACAATGTCTGGCTGGCCACCGATGAAGACCGCGAAGGGGAAGCCATCGCTTGGCACCTCTGTAAGGTGCTGGATTTACCGATCGAGACCACCAAGCGTATCGTTTTTCACGAGATTACCAAAGACGCTATCACCAATGCCATCAAAAAACCACGGACTGTTGATATGAATCTGGTGCAAGCTCAGCAGGCACGGCAAATCCTCGACCGGCTGGTTGGCTTTGAGCTCAGTCCAGTGGTCTGGCAAAAAGTGCCGGGCGGCAAGTCAGCCGGCCGCGTTCAGAGCCCGGCAGTACGACTGCTAGTCGAGCGCGAACGAGAAATTATGAAATTTGCAGGCAGTTCTCAGTTCAAGGTGACCGCCATATTCATCCACGACAATCAAGAATTCAAAGCCGAGCTCAACCAAAAATTTGATTCCGAAGAGGCCGCACATGAGTTTTTAACTAGTCTCAAGCTAGCCACATTCACTGTCAGCGACATCTCCAAGACGCCCGGCACTCGCAACCCAGCCGCACCGTTTACGACCTCGACTTTGCAACAGGAAGCCAACGCCAAACTTGGCTTCAGCTCCAAAGCCACCATGGCCTCAGCGCAGCGGCTCTACCAGGATGGTAAAATCACCTACATGCGTACTGATTCGGTCAATCTGAGCGGGCAGGCCATCGCCAGCGCCACCGACTTTATCAAGCGGTTGTACGGTCCAGACTACTCCACCGTCCGCAAATTCAAGACCAAATCCGCCTCCGCCCAGGAAGCCCACGAGGCCATCCGCCCGACCGACATCACCCGCGAAACCGTCACCTCAAACGAGTACGACCAAAAACTCTACGACCTGATCCGCCGCCGCACCCTGGCATCACAAATGTCGGCAGCGAAATTAGAGAAGACGACAATTTCCATAGATATTCAAGGAAATAACAAGTTACATTTTGAAGTCAAAGGCGAAGTCATCACCTTTGACGGATTCTTGCGTGTCTATGGCGGCGGCAAAGACGAACTCTTACCAAAGCTCCACACCGGCGACACCCTCGAAACCCACGACATCACCGCCCGCCAAACCTTCGCCCGGCCGCCGAGCAGATACACCGAAGGCTCACTGGTCAAGAAACTCGAAGATCTCGGCATCGGCCGGCCGAGCACTTACGCTACCATCATCGACACCGTCCAAACCCGCGGCTACGTCGAAAAAGGCGATAGTGAAGGCCAGCCGCGCGACGTCATCGTCCTCAGTTACAACGGCGAGGAAGTCAGTCGCGACATCGTTCAGGAAAAAACCGGTTCCACCCGCGGCAAACTGATCCCAACACCCAGCGGGGAACTGATCGCCGACTTTTTGACCGACCATTTTACGCAAATCGTTGACTATGATTTCACCGCCAACGTCGAAACTGAATTTGATAAAATCGCTGCAGCTGATCTGGCCAAAAGCGCCATGCTGCACGGATTTTACACGCCATTTCACAAATTGATCGAACAGTCAGGCGGTATCGACCGTAGCAAAGTCGGTGCTAACCGCGAAGTCGGCATTGATCCAAAATCTGGTAAGCCAATCTTAGCACGCTTCGGCCGCTTTGGCCCAATGTTACAACTGGGCACCACTGACGATGAGGACAAGCCACGCTTTGCACCGCTACCAAAAGGTGCAAAAATCGAAACGGTCACCCTAGAGCAAGCACTCGAAATGTTCAAATTACCGCGTGTCGTTGGCCAAACCGAAGACGGTCAAGACATCAAAGCCAATATCGGTCGCTTTGGCCCGTACATCCAAGTTGGTAAGCTCTTCGTCTCCATCAAGCCCGAAGATCCGCACACCATCACCCTAGAGAAAGCTCGCGAACTTTACACCGCTAAACTCCAGGCCGAAGCCGAGAAAAACATCGCTGACTTTGGCGATGGCGTCAAAG
>CAUSYU010000013.1:0-18167 GCA_963536065.1 uncultured Candidatus Saccharibacteria bacterium | reverse complement strand
TACTGTCTATTCACATCCTGTTGCCTTGTCACAATGCCAGCATTTTCTCCAAGAATGCCTACCACACGCTGCGCAAATTGAATATTTTGATACCGCTGGCGCTGTCGAATTCATCAAGCAACACGGTTCATCACACCTAGCAGCCATCGCTGGTGAGGCCGCCGCTCAGCTACACAATATGCCAATTCTCAAGCGACACATCCAAGACGGTCAGGATAATATCACTCGCTTTCTCGTCCTTGATCCAATCGCCACAGTGACTGACGCCAATCGAGCAACGCTTATGGTGACCACTACCCACCAACCAGGCAGCCTCCTTGAGATACTCCGCACCTTTGCCAATCAGTCAATCAACCTCGCCAGCCTCCAATCCCAGCCTATCATCGGCCAACCCTGGAACTATAAATTCTTCATGACCGTTGATGCTGCCGGTCCGTCATTACAGCGCGCCATCAATAAGATCACCTCAACTGGCCACAAAGTCACACTGCTTGGAGAATACCGAACCGCACGATAAGCCCGTCCTTTCAGACTAGCTATCACCAAGCTCATCAAGGCTTGATACCAACACGTCTCGTGGCTTCGAACCATTGGCCGGACCGATAATCCCCTGATCTTCCATCTCAGCCATGATACGAGCAGCTCGACCATACCCAATCTTCAACCGCATCTGTAATAAACTAGTGGAGGCTCGACGACTCTCGATGACCAAGCGAACAGCATCCTTAAACATTGCGTCACCGTCATTACCTTCCAGATTCACCATCACGCCACCCTTACCATTGAGCTGAACAGGCTGCGCAACCACTTCATCATTGTACTGCGGTGCTGACTGCATCCTGAGATAGTCCGTTATCTTATTGACTTCGTCATCAGTCACCCATGCACCCTGAATACGCTTTGGCTTGCTCATGCTTGGTGTGTACAGCAACATATCACCCTGACCAAGCAGTTTCTCAGCACCAATCTGGTCCAGAATAGTTCGTGAGTCAACCTGAGAAGCTACGGTAAAGCCAATTCGTGCTGGCACGTTTGCCTTGATCAAACCAGTGATCACGTCAACACTCGGCCGCTGCGTTGCCAAGACCAGGTGAATACCCACCGCTCGAGCTTTCTGCGCCAAGCGAACGATCAGCGCCTCGACGTCACGCGCCGCCACCATCATCAAATCAGCTAACTCATCAATGACGATGACAATGTACGGCATCGCCCCGTCTTCATGTTGCTGAACATTTCCGTTCTCATCAGCAACCGGGATTTTCGTGCCAGCAGTCTTGATTTTTTTGTTATAGCTCTTGATATCACGAATTTTCTCCGCCGCCAACAGCTTATAGCGCCGCTCCATCTCATTGACCGCCCATTTTAGAGCTGAGATTGTCTTCTCTGGCTCAGTAATCACTGGCGTCAGCAAATGTGGGATATCTTCATATGGTGCCATTTCCACCTGCTTTGGGTCAACCAAGATCAATTTCATGTCGCTCGGACTGTTGCGATATAACAAACTAGTCAATAGAGTATTGATCATCACCGACTTACCAGAACCGGTCTGACCAGCGATCAACATGTGCGGCATCTTGTTCAGCTCACCAACCACTGCCTCACCCGAGATATCCTTACCGATAGCAAAGCTCAACGGTTCATGGGCGTGCTTCCATTGTTTCGAATCCAACACACCATATAGTCGCACATCAGCCGCTCGTCGGTTTGGCACCTCAATACCAACGGCTTTCTGACCAGGAATCGGCGCCTCAATTCGCAAACTCTGCGCCGCCAAATTTAAAGCAATATTCGTCTCCAATGCCGTGATGCGCGTCAACTTCACGCCACTCGGCGGTCGCAAGGTATATTGCGTCACCTTCGGCCCAATATTGGCGTCCTCCATCTCTACATCAATGTTAAATTCCGCCAAAGTATCGTGAATGATCTGCGCGTTTTGCCGAATATCACCAGCATCAGCTGGGCTTTGCTTCTTCTCTAGTAGATCCAAGCTTGGTGATTGCCAATTTGGATCATGCACCGAAACCAATGCTGCCTGTTCTTCAGCAGATTTGTCCTGCTTTACGCTACCCCGCAAACTACTTAACGGCGACGATTTTTTGGCTTTAGCTGGTTCTTCTGTATCTACCGTCGGCACGCCAGCGTTCAAATTAATCTCGCTAACCTTTCGTGGTTCTGCTTTTTCCGCCTTGGCAGCCTGTCGCATGATTGCTTTGTTCTCATCGTCCTCCGAAGAATCACGCCGCATCATCTCCCATATCTTACCAAACAACTCGACTGGGGTCATGAGCGTGATGAACAATGCAGTGATAAGGATGAGAACGATATATATCAGAGCGACGATTGGCTTTTCCGCCAGGGTCATCATTATATTATTAGCAACATCCCCAATAACACCACCAGCCTCCGGGCGGGCGGCAGTCTTCAGTAGTCCAAACAACCCACTCAGCCACACCACCTCCAAAACAGCCGCTATCTTCATGGCAATTGGCAATCGATTATTTTCTGCACGGAAAGTCTCCACCGCAATATACACCAACAACACTGGCAGAGCATACATAGCGTAACCAACGACCTTCAAAGCGGCGTGGTTGGTCCATTCCAACACTGGGCCACCGACATCAAACCATGCCACCACTAACAGTAATGACAGCACTATCATCAAGACCGCCCCAACTTGTGACCAAAAACCGCTCGGCACGTCATGTTTTGGCGCAGTCACCACTGATTTCTTTTTTGTAGTCTTTCGTTTTTTAGGCATAACTATTATCTATTATACCCCGTTTTACGGATTATCGCACTTATTTATTATATCATACTTTATTAAATATGTCTAATAAGCCGGTGCGTTGTGTCGCTCTCGAGCCTTGGTATCGTTCGCCTCCGTGTCAGGGACTTGTTTAGCTGGAAATCGTTTTTTGGGTAGCTTTGGGACAACTGGGCTATCAGCCGCTGCTTCTGGCTTAGCTGCTCCCTGGGCACCACGAGAAACTTTTCCTGGTGTCTTCAAACCACCACCGATTTCATTGATAACAGGGATAACAATCGGTGTTCGACGCGTCTGGTCGTACAAGATGTGCGTGACTTCATCCTTGATTTCCTTTTTCACCACATCAAGATCGTATTTACCAGCGAAACTGCGGGCTGCTTTTTGCTTCAAGTACTGGCGGATCATGTTCATCAATTCCTCAGAGTCACGCAAGTAAATGAAGCCGCGAGAAATAATATCCGGGCTAGTCAACAGCCGACCCGTACCACGTTGCACCGTCAGCACCACCACAAACATTCCTTCCTGAGACATATGAATGCGGTCTTTTAGTACCACCTCGGATACAATAGCGCCCGTATCGTCATACATCACGCCACCAGCCTGAATTCGACCAGCTTTCTTAGCTTGCCGCTCAATATCAATTTCGATGATATCACCGGCATCACACACAAAGATATTCTTCCTCGGAATGCCACATTCTTTTTCTGCTAGCCGCGCATTGTGCACCAACATATGAAATTCACCGTGAATTGGCATATAGTACGTTGGGTTCAAGGCGTTAATCAACTTAATGTGATCGTCATAATAGCCATGTCCCGATAAGTGCAATGGTCCAACGCCAGTCAAGTGCGTTTTACCATTCTGAATCACATCAGAACCCTCACGCATCAAGCCATCAACTGTTCGCACCACGTTCTTCTCGTTGCCCGGAATTGGATTGGAGCTAAACACCACCACGTCAGAGCCTTTGATCTTCATGTGTTTATGCGCACCAGTCGCCATGCGATTTAACACGGCATTAAACTCACCCTGTGAACCAGTACAGACCACCGTGACTTGGCTATCTGGCAGCTTAATGATATCCTCCATCTTCATGACGGTATCTTTCGGAATCTTGATGGTTCCCGAACGCAGCGCCACCTCCAAGTTCTGAATCATTGAAAATCCAGCAAACGCCACTTTGCGGCCGTGCTTATGTGCCTCTTCCAAAATTAATTGCAGACGATGGACCTGTGACGAGAAACAGCTTAAAATCACCCGGCTGTTACTAAATTTATCCATCACCTGACCGATAGAATATTGAATATCAAACTCGGTATGGGTGTGCGTACCAGCTGACTCACAGTTGGTCGATTCATTCATGAACATCAACACACCTTCTTTGGACGCCACTTCAGTCATGCGTTTGAGGTCAAATTTCTGACCATCAACTGGGCTTTCCTCAAACCGCCAGTCACCAGAGTCAATAATCACACCCAGTGGCGTCCGAATGATCACCGCCGTTGAGTCAGGGATGGAATGGTTCACCCGCACCAATTCCACCGAAAAGTGTTTCGACACCTGAACAATTTCGTGACTCAATGGATCCATCACCCGAAAGTCTGGCTGAAAATCGGTATCCGCATCAGCCAGCGACTTATCTAGCATGCCGATGGTAAACTTCGACGAATAGACTGGCGCTGGAATTCGGTGAATAAAATGCCGGAAAGAACCGATGTGATCAAGGTGTCCGTGAGTGAACACATGCGCCTTGATCTTGTGCTTATTTTCCTCCAGCCAGGTGATATCCGGCGTGATATAGTTAATGCCCGGATAATCACTGCCCGGAAACAGAAATCCCATGTCGACAACGATAATCTCATCATCATACTCAATGGCGTTCATATTTTTACCGATGCCCATTTCGCCGACACCGCCGATTGGGATGATTCGTAGTTTTGGCTTGCCACCGCGAGTCCGTTTTGGCTGCATTTTGGCGCTAAATTGTTCGCCGCCATAGCCATTGTAAACTGATTTATTGACTGGGATATTGATCACGTGCTGTGACGCCCTCAGATTAACATTTTCGCTCGTTCGCCGCTGTGCGCGAAAAACCTCACCTTTACGAGTGGTGGTGCTGTTTAATACTGCATTGTTGCTTTTTTTCGACTGAGGACGCTTTTTAGCATCATCCTTCTGCGGTGTTGCCAGTCGCCGCTGACCCATATTGTTATACTCCTTTTTTCGTTATAATAATTCAAAAATCAGGCAGAGAGATAAATAGCAAGTATTCCCTCGTTAGTGGGTCTATTTTAGCAAACCACAGATATTTTGTCAAAAGCGCGTAATAACAGCACCACTGTTATCTATATCAATCATCGCCGTCCACTGATGTGTGAATAAATTTTCGCTTGCCGCGGTAGACGAAGAAGCCGAGCATCAACAGGTTAGCTGCCAGCAAAAAGCCCGCCAGCACCCACATGCTATCAAGGTAAAATGAGTTGCTGAGCCCTCCCGAGATAGCTTGACGCAAGGCCCTGATTGAATAAGTCATCGGTACCAGCGGGTTAACCGCTTGGAAAAAGCCATTTGTCGTTTGGATTGGGAAAGTTCCTTCGCTCGATCCCAGCTGCAACACCAGCAGCACCATTGCTAGGAAGCGCCCCGGATTATCCAAGACAATCACCAACAGCGACACAATCGACATATAGGCAAACGAGGTCAAATATACCGCGCCGATGAAATTCCCCGGATGGTCAGGCGTTAAGCCCAGACAATAAACCATAATTAGCATCAAGATTGTTGCCTGAGCAAAAGCTGCCGTACCAATGACCGAGGCTTTGGCGAGCCACCAGCGGAAGGCATTTTCTTGTTCGGCAAAGGTCTTGCGGATAGGATAAATGATATTGACCGCTAGCGCCCCGACAAACAAGCTCAGCGACAAGACGTATGGTGCCAAGGCATAGCCATAATTTGGCACATCTCCCTGTTTATTAGTTTCCGACGATACCGGGTTGGCGATTTGCTGCTGCGTGGCAGCGCCAGTTGGCTGCAGCTTTATCTGGTTGCCAGCGTCAGCCAATTTGACAGACAGCGTGTCCGCACCAGTTGCCAGCTGTGATGTACCGTTGAGCAGGGTGCCCGAATTAGCGTTCAAGACTGCCGCGCCGTTGGCTAGTCGCTGGCTGCCGGTTTGCGCTTGCGACAAATTATTCACCAGCGTTGTCGAGCCAGCCAGTAGCTGATTATTAGCCGCTCTCAGGTTATTGTAACCATTGAACGCACTAACCGCATTCGGTGCCAGTTGGTTCGCACCGTTCGCTAGTGTCGCAATGCCAGTTTGCAGTTGGCTTTGTTGTTTGCTCAATTGTACCGTCAGTGTTTGCAAGTCCATTAATAGCTCAGTTGTTTGTTTTGTAATAGTCTGCGTTGCTGTGAGTGCCTTTGATATGATGCCAATTTGCGGCAAGGTTATAGTTGTTGATTTGCCAGGAGCAGCTTGCGCTTCAGCACTGAGCGTTTGTAATGTGCCGCCGGCTGTCGTCAAATCTACCCTTGCCACCTGCATTGTCACCGCCAAAGTTTGCGCCTCGTTAGCAACCTTTTGTTGCAGTGCTGTCAGTTCTGGCGATGGATTATGCACGCTGGCGTTGAGCTGATTGAGACCAGATTGCAGCTGCTTCATGCCGTTTGATAATTGCACAACTTGGACTTGGCTCGGCAATCCATTCGACATTTGCCCCAGTCCCGCTTGCAGTTGGCGCGACCCATCAGCTAGCTGAGCCAAACCGTTGCTTAGCGCCTGCTGATTGGTCGCCAACTGCTTAACGCCACTGGTGTAAGTTTGCGCGCCTGCCTGCAAAGTCGCCAAACCATCATGCAGTTGCACTGCGCCGTCCGCTGCTGTTTCCAGACCGCCGCCAAGCTTATTGATACTTTCTAGCACGCCTTTAGCATAAGCCTTAGTGACTTGCTCGGCCACCGAAGTCTTGACCTTTTCAGCCGCCTGGCTACTGACCAACGAACCAATATAGTTCTTGGCTGGCGTCGTCGTATAGCGAATAACCGCCTGCTCGGGTTTATTTTGCGTAATCGATGCTGCTTTTGCCGAAAAATCCGCCGGAATCGTCACCACTGCATAGAAATGCCCGCTGCTAACGCCGCTATCGGCTTGCTGCTTGGTCACGAATTCCCAGCCCAAATCGTGATTATCTCTTAATTTTTGCTCAACCGACCGCCCGACGTTCAGCGCTTGACCATTCAGCTGCGCGCCTTTGTCCTCGTTAACAAACGCCACCGGCAAGTTTTTGGTTTGCCCGTACGGATCCCAAATCGACCCCAAGAAAAAACCGCTGTACATAATCGGGATAAACGAAATCACCGCCAGCGAAACCAATAAAATCTTATTTTTGAATAAATGCCGCCACTCGGCGCGTACCATATTACTGCGTTGCCAGCGCGAAAACCGCTTTACTTTTTCAACCATGCATTACCTCCTTGGCAATATCTTCTAGGGTTACTGTTTTTAGATAATCGCTCCACTTTTGCTGCGCTTCAGAAAAGACTTTTTCGATCATATTCATGCCAATTTCGACTTGGCGGCGGCGCGTCGCAAAGACCCGCTCAATAATCCCCTGGGGTTGAAAGAACGGTGCTTCGCCCTCAATCGCCAAAACGACGTCGTGCAGCGTCACTTGGCTCATTTCCCTCGCCAAAACGAAACCACCGCCAGCACCTTGTACTGAAGTGATGAGCTGTGCCACAACCAATTTGCGACTAATCTTCTTCAGATACGTCGGCGATACCGCCATTTTCTCAGCCAAAGCGTCGTTGGTGATTGGTGCGGTTCGTTTAGGGTCGGCCAAAAGCGCCATAATACAGCAGGCCTGTTCAACAGCTCCCGATAACTTCATCTTAATCCTTTCATAAAAATAGTTATAGTAGATATCTACTATCCACTATACTACACTCATCCTACATAAACAACTCTCCCGGTCAATTAAAAAGCTCCGCCACACGACGGAGCTTCTCACTTATTCTACCTGAACTTTAACTTTGATTTGCTTTTTCAGTCAATACGCGACCCAAAGCATTCAACTGAGAGTTAACCTCTGCCTTCTGGAACGCCTCGTTTAGCTTTTTTGGAGCGTCACCAGCCTTGAACTTTGTCAGTTGGCGGTACAACTTACTCGCAGCTGCCGACAGGCCAGACGCATCGCCAGCATCATGAGCTTTTTGCATCTCCTCAACTATGCCTCGTTGTTCATCAAAAGCATCAGCCAGTTTCTTTGCCTCTTCGGACAACAATTGACTCTTTACTTTGGCTAATTTTTTAACAGCAGAAACACAAGAACTAACAGTTTTGTCATAGTTCTCTAGCAACTTACTACGGTCTGAGCTGAATCGAGGAAAGGTAGTAGCGGTTCGACAGTTCTTTGTGGTCTCCAACAATTCATCAGATGCATCAGCCAAATCACCTACCATTGTGGTAAATTCATTGTTTTGTTTGATGAAATCATCATATTTTTGCTTAACATCTTTGTCGCGCAAGGCTTTCATGTCTTTCAAGTCATCAACCGACTTCTTGTATTCTTCTACTGATTCTTTAATCTTATCAGTAGACGCGGTTGATGTCCCATATGAAACCATACGAAAAGCCGAGCCAACCCGTAGATAGGTACCTCGCACTTTCGTAACCTTATCATGCGCTTCCTTGTAATCTTCTTTGCTTGGACCGCTCAATAAAATCACTGCCAAAACAATACCAACGACCAACAAGATGAAGGCAATCGAACCACCAATAATACCCCACAACATACCCTTGCTCATGCCCTTTTTCTTGACTGGTCCCTGAGGAGCTGGCTGAGTTGGCGCCGGTTGCACACGTGGTTCCGGAACGGTTGCAGCAGGAGTTGGTGTCGAGTTTGTATTATTACCTTTGTTATCCATGCTTTCTCCTTTTCTTACTCTATTAATTGTACACTATTTACGATTTACTGAATACGGTTATGACTAGATTATAAACCGATCATCGTCAAATTGATCTTGCCGCGCTCGTCAATACCAGTTATCTTTACGCGGACAGTCTGGCCTTCTTTGACGACATCAGTCACCTTATTGACCCGACCTTCGGCCAGCTTCGAAATATGCACCATACCATCAACTCCTGGCAAGATATTCACAAAAGCGCCAAAGTCTTTGATACTAACAACCCGACCCTCATAGATCTTGCCAACCTCTGGCTCTTCTACCAAACTCTTGATCCAGTTCATAGCTTTCTCAATTGATGCGCCGTCTGGGCTAGCGACAGTGATGAGACCGTCTTCTTTGATGTCAATTTCAGCACCAGTTTCCGAGGTGATCTTATTGATCATCTCGCCACCCTTACCGATCACCGCACCAATCTTGTCTGGGTTGATCTTGATCTTCTCAATGCGCGGCGCGTATGGGCTCAATGCCTGGCGTGGCTGTGGTAATACTGACAACATATGCTCCAAGATGTGCGCTCGGCCAGCTTTTGATTGCTCAATCGCTTGCGCCAAAATGTCAACTGGTAGGCCATGCACCTTCATATCCATCTGTAGCGCCGTGATACCTTGAGCAGTGCCTGTCACCTTAAAGTCCATATCACCAGCAAAATCTTCAGCATCAGCGATGTCGCTCAGCACATATGGTGTACCCTCGTCCATCATTAAGCCCATGGCGATACCGGAGACCGGATTTTTAAGCGGTACACCTGCATCCATCAGCGCCAAACAGCTTGAACACGTCGCTGCCATTGAGGTGGAACCATTCTGGCTCATGATTTCGGTCACCGAACGAATAGCATATGGGAACTCTTCTTCACTTGGCAACACTGGCGTCAATGCTCGCTCCGCCAAGTAACCATGCCCAATTTCACGGCGACCTGGACTACCCAAACGGCGCACTTCACCAACAGTATAACCCGGAGCATTGTAGTGATGCATATAACGTCGTTCGTAATCAGTTTGTTCCATGGTGTCTACCAGCTGCGCGTAGCTCAGCGGCGCCAAGGTAACGATGTTCATACCCTGAGTCACACCGCGGGTAAACAAGCTTGATCCGTGTGCTCGTGGCAAGAAACCAACTTCTGAACTGAGTGGTCGGATTTCCGTCAATTGACGGCCATCTGGACGTACCTTGTCCTCAACGATACCTCGGCGTACGTCCTTATGGAGCGCCAAGGTAAAGGCCTCATCGTACTGAGGTCGCAGCTCATCATAATCCTCACCGAGCTTTGTGGTAAATTCATCATGAAACGCCTGACGAATATCAGCGATCAGTTCGTTACGCTCTGGGTAGGCACAGCGAATAGCTGCGCCAAATTTACCAGCAACCCACGCGTCAACTTCTGCTTGTATGGTTTCATCTGGCAGAACTAGCTCGTATTGCTGTGCAGCTGGTGCAACTTTTTCTGCCAACTCACGTTGAAGCTGGATGGCTGGCTGCATCATATGGTGTGCCCAAGCCATAGCATCGATAATTACCTGCTCGCTCACTTCATGAGCACCCGCTTCCACCATGGTAATGCCGTTCTCAATACCAGCAACCACCAAATCCAGGTCACTGGCTGCGCGCTCATCAGGGGTCAAAAAGGCCTTAAATTCACCGTTCACTCGGCCAACACGCAAACCTGCCACCGGTCCATCAAATGGGGTGCCAGTCAGGCTCAGTGCCGCACTAGCGGCTACCATTGCTACCATATCAGGACGGAAACTTGGGTCCATACTGAGGACGCTTGATACGACTTGAACCTCTTGACGATATCCCTTTGGGAACAGTGGACGAATTGGCCGGTCAATCAGCCGCCCGATCAGTATTGCCTCGTCAGATGGACGACCTTCTCGCTTGATAAATCGGCTACCAGAAATCTTGCCGGCAGCATAAAACTTTTCTTCATAATCAATTGACAATGGGAAATAATCTAGTTCCACTGGTCGCGATCCGACCATCGCCGTACCCAGCACAACCGTATCGCCGTAACGCGCTACCACACTGGCGGTGGTGCGAAAACCAACTCTATTTACCTCTAGCGTCAGTGGTCGACCACACCATTCAGTGGTAACACTAAAAATATCCTTGCCACTTGGATTAATAATGCTCATCTGAGCCTCCTTTCTTATCGCGAAAAGTAACAGGGGTGAAAGCTGATATTGTATAAGCTCTCGTCTCTATCACCATTCGCGGTTAGTTACCTTTTTATTATACCACACTCTTCATTCATCACCCGACGGGCTGTTATAATGATAAGTGTGAATATTAAACGCACCAAAACGACAAAAGATTATCTCATATTGGGTATAGCATTGGCATTGCTAGTGGGTGGCGGATATTTACTTATTACCATTTTTAGTCCCTTTTTCGCAACACAATTCATCGACCCAAAAAACAATGAAACGACCAAGGTTTTGCAAAAAACAACTGATGAGTTTCATCCAGAAAATCGCATCTACATCCCGGCTATCAATGTCAATATCCCGTACAAAACCGGTGGCACAGAAGTGTTAGAGCTAACTGCCTGGTGGCGTAAGCCAGAAAATGGCAACCCTAAAGAGGGTGGAAATTTCATCGTTGCTGCTCATCGCTTCCAAATTGGCCCCACACCACAACGCACCATCAACAATTCTCCGTTTTACAACATTAACAAGCTCAAAGTTGGCGATTCCATCACAGTTGATTACGACGGCAAACGCTACGAGTACAGCATATATGATATATATAAAGTTAAGCCCGATGCTATCGAGATAGAAGAACGAACCGATCAACCACGCTTGACACTGTATTCATGTTCCCTGGGTGGATCATTTGATAAACGTGAAGTTATCATCGCTGTCCCTAAATAGCTCATACAAAAATCCGCCCCGATATATCGAGGCGGATACATAAACTACTTGGTTTGCTTATTTGCGTAGTCCCAATGTAGCCAGCACTTGCTTATAACTCTCAAAGTCAGTTCGCTCCAAGTATCGCAGTAGGCGCTTGCGCTTACCTACCATCTGGACAAGGCCGCGACGAGCCATGAAGTCGTGTTTGTTGACTTTCAGGTGCTCTGTAACCTCTTTGATACGAGCTGTCAAAATCGAAATCTGCACCTGAGGGCTACCGACATCGTTTTTGCCAACCTGAGTCAAAGCAATCGCTTTTTGCTTGTTCTCTTTACTGATCATAGCTGTTTGATTATATCAGGAGTGACCAATATTTTCAAGCAGTGCCGCTAGAATAGCTGCGCGTAGCTATATATCGTTGAGCCGCTGTCTGGTGCTTGCGTGCTATTGTGATGACAACTTGAACGAATACGATTGAAGGTTGCTACGTCCTCGGTAGATGGATTATTCAATGCGGCATATATCACAAACCCCTTACCACCGTCATGACATTCATAGATTCGAAAGATTGCTTCCTCATTTGCTGCTTTTTTACTAGAAACACCTTGCCGATAGTCAGCCTTCAAATAATCCGGTACCAAAGTTTGTACACCATCCGGCGCGTTAAACGGACCAAATCCAGTGATACGCTTTCCTCTAGCCTCCGCCAAAGCAGCAGCATCGCCCGCAGTTTTAACTGCAGATCGAATCTTCGCGTCCAATCCATTATCACGCACCGACCGATACGAGATGATTGAGATTGATGCCAAAATACTAATCACCGCTATAACAATTAATACTTCAACCAATGTAAAACCCTTATGCTTCATATCCATATAATACCACTCTAATTCTCTATGCCAAAATCCGACAGTTTCGCTGCTTGGTCAATGGTAAAATCGGCAATTTTCGTGCGCCGCAACGACCGACAGTAGGCACCAGTCCCCAAATAGTTCCCGATGTCCTCTGCTAGCGTACGAATATATGTGCCACTAGAGACATGCGTATTGATGCATAGTTTTGGATAGTTATATGATGCAATTTCAATGTCATACACCGTGATCTGCCGTGCAGGCATCGCAACTTCCTGACCTTTTCGCGCGAGGTGATAGGCGCGCTGCCCATTGATTTTGATGGCGCTAAAAGCTGGCGGGGTTTGCTCAATCACCCCAATGAACTTCCGTACAACCTGTCTTACCTCTTCAATTGTCGGCTGATGCTCAGACACTGGTGTAAGCTCTCCTTCAGGATCTCCCGTCGTGCTAGTCACCCCCAAAATGATTTCTGCCTGATACCATTTGTCTAGCTTGGTAAACGACCCGGCTTCTTTACATTTTTTACCCGTTACTAAAATCATCAGACCAGTAGCAAACGGATCTAACGTGCCAGTGTGTCCAACTTTTGCTTTCTTACCTAGCTGTTGGCTGAGCACTCTCCTGATTCTGGCGACTACGCCAAAACTACTCATACCAGCCGGCTTATCAATAAGCACGATATCGTCATTTGGTATCATGCTAGTTTTGTCCCGGAATTTGGAACTGTGTTGGATTAAATTCAGAGTTAGTAGTATTTACAACTGACGGGGTTGCCGCTGGCGCCGATGGGACGGTAGGGCCGACTGCTGGAGCTGGCGGAAAAGCCGGTGGCAGTTCTGGCAATGTGCTAAAGTCAGGCATTGGTGGCAACCCTGCTATATTTTTGGCAGAAGACTCAATTTCCGCCAAAGTTGGGGTGCCAGGGTTTACCGCCAATGGATCTGGAACATTAGGCACCGCTGCTAATGCTTCGCTAATTGCCTGATGGGTTGGTTGACCCAATGATTGATTAGTTCCCAATACCTTTGAGGTGTCTTCACTGAGAGCAGCCATGACATCGCCATTATGTCCAGCGATAGCTGAAGCTTCTCCTAAAGGAGAGATAGGTCTATTGCTCTGTAAATTGTTGTTCGTTTCAGCAAACGGGTCGACTGATTTTGGCTCATCATCATGGCGAGCAACGGTGGCGTTTATCGGTGAATCACTAAACCCCCCTTGACTGCTGCCAGGTTGACCATGATTCAAAATCGTGCGGTTACGACCACTTTCAGCCTCGCGCTTCTTGTCTTCTGCAGCCTGTTCAGTGGAAGCATTGAACGTACCGCCTACTGACGGTTCCGGCAACTCATCTTTCGGAGATTGTGGGCTGCCTAGCGGCTTGATGGCTGGTAAGCTATATTCTGGCTCCGGTAATTTTGCTGGTTCTTCGGATTCTACTGGTGTGGATTTGGCCAATTGTTTTTCCAAGTACGATTCAGCGGCACGTGCAGCCTCATCTTGAGCCTCGGCCTGTGTTCGTCGAGCCACCTCATCTAGGTCACCCCTCTTTTGGTGTGATATTTCCAAGGTGCCATCATCTGGTTTTGGTAGCTCCTTATCTGCTTGTTTTGGCTGTTTACGCGATGCACGGCTAATTGACAGCTTGGTGTTGTCTACTTCTGCTTCCTCAGTATCTGATGACTCATTTGAACTATCGGCACCTTCCGGTTCATCATGTTCGTCAGCCGGGGCTTCCAATTCCTCAGCTTCCACCAACTTTGCTGCAATCAGCTGCTGGTTAGCTCCTGCAGCCATCAAATCCGCAGCCGCTGTCATGACGCGAGGTGATGTCAGGTTGTTACTAAACCTATTAGTTACAGCAACGATACCGGTCATAAACGCATTTGCCATCTGCTCGTCCAGCGTTGCCTTTACGGTCTTTAGCTCGTCAACCAATTCCAAAAGCATCTCACTCACACCACTGGCGTTGCGCTCGTGCCAATCGATCGCACCCAAGCTACTCTTGATGTCTCGAGCTGTCACGGTCACCACGTCAGCACTGTGCAAAATTTTACCATGAGCCGTCAACGCTTCATCAAGATGATTGCTGTCTTCAACGTTCAAAGCCAACACTAGCTCAATGTTGTAATCACCCTGTGAGAATTCCAAGTCCGCTTCAGTAATCGTCGTTCGGTACGGCGTGATGAAAATTTTCACAACCGCATCGTCAACGATTTTGTACCGCAAGTGATCCGCCTTATCCTTATCAAGCGCTATGATAAAGTCCCTGAGACTGTCCGCCGTGTCTTCAAACGTCTTATCAGGCTCCAGGAAATTTATTGCCGGTGGAATTTTACCAGAGAATACCGCTGTAGCATGCTTTCCAAGCTCATTCAAAAATAATGTGAGACCCAATGCTGCTGATAACTCATCAACACTTGGATCACGACTAACCGTAACTAATATATTAGTATTTTCTTTGATTTTTTGGATTACCTGCTGCTTGGCGGAAGCGGTGCTCATTGTTTATTTTCCTGTTTCTTTTTATTGCTATAGCCTTTGGCTGAATTATAGCATAAGCATAGGCGATTAGTCAAGATCATACCCCGTTTCATCCCGCCCCTTTACTTTTCATGTGATTTTCTGTATAATGCATCCTTGATTAGCGATAAAAACTTATAGAGGTAAAGGAGTACCATGCCAATCATCAAATCCGCCATCAAGCGCGCTAAACAAGCAGTTAAACGCCGTGAAAAGAACATCGGCATCAAGAAAGACATTAAGTCAGCAGTCAAAGCTTTCCACGCAAATCCAACTGCTACTACCTTGGCAGCTGCCCACTCTGAGCTAGACACTGCAGTTAAAAAAGGTCTTTTGAAGAAAAATACTGTGGCTCGCCGTAAAAGCGCTCTGAGCAAAGCAGCCAAAGAGGCTGGCGTTAAACTAGAAGCTGCCAAAAAGCCGGCAACCAAGAAACCTGCTGCAAAGAAAACACCAGCTGCCAAGCCAGCTGCCAAAAAGGCACCTGCAAAGAAGCCAGCACCAAAAAAACCTGCCGCTAAAAAAGCTGACAAATAAGACTCGTCAATTTCAAACAACACCTCAGTGATGATGCTGAGGTGTTGTTATTTGGTTACAATTTTACCAACGCCGTTTCTATCAGCAGCCACGGATTAACCCCGGTTGTTTTCATCTGAAGGTCTGCCTGAAACAATGCGTCGTTGATCCGCCTGAGATGTTCAATGTCAACGGTCCGCGCTGACGAGGACAAGCGCTGTAACACATATGGATTGACCGATAAATCTGCCGCCACCGTTTTATTATCGCCACCCGACAACACCAATGCTACCAGGTTGGTCGCCTGCGAAGCGAGTAGCCCCATCGTCTGATAGGCACCATCTACGCCACTTTCCGATTCCAAATAACTGATGATGTTATGCACCATTTCATAATCCTTCGACAAAGCAGCAACGAACAAATCAAATACGTTTTCTGACCTCGCCAACGGCACCAAATCATTGATCAGCTCGTTAGTAATATTCTCCGCGAGCGCCAATTGGTCCAAAAAATTACTGAGTCGCAGCTGATCAAACCCCAACCGGTCAATTAACATTCCTATTTGTTTACGTGTCAGCTTATAGCCGCGCTCATGGGTCTGTGTTTCACACCAGGTGATAAGTTGCGGCTTCTGGCGATCACTAAGCGGCACAAATTCTTGAGTTTTAGCGACTTTTTGTAGCCATTTATAGGTTTTTGTTCGCTTATCAAGTTTACCTTCTATTAGGATAATGGTGTTATTGTCATCAAACGATATCTCTGGTAGCCGTGGCCAAATGTCAGGGTTTTCGCTCAATTTCGAGATGACGTACACTGCAGACTGACTAAATAGGGTTTGTCCAATTGTTATTTCCTGCATATCAGCCAGCGTTAATTCCTCGCCATCATACCGCACGACGTCCGCATCACCAACCAGCGCTACCAACGCCGCCTGTTTCTCAAATTCGTTATCACCACAGAGAAGATAGATCATTTAACCTCCACCTGACACACCGGACAAATATGCGTACCGCGGCCGCCGACTTTCAACTTGATAATCTCTTGGTCAGGGTGGCGATGGCAGGCTTGACCTTCACGGCGAAACACATGAGCAAATGTCAGATAATTCCCTTTTCGACCCTCGGCATCAACGTAATTTTTATCAGTCGAACCACCTTGGTCGATGCTGAGTTGCAAGATGTGCCGCAGCTCATTAAATAATGTATTCAGCTGCTGATCGCTAACGTTTTTTACCCGCGTTTGCGGATGAATCTGTGCTGCCCATAGCGCCTCGTCAGCATAAATATTACCAACACCGGCGATCACTGCTTGGTCAAGAAGGGCTGGTTTAATCATCGAATTCTGACGACGGCGAATCCGCTGGATGAAATCCTTAGCCCGCGTCTGAGGATCAAGCGGCTCCGGGCCAACTTTTTGCATGAATGGCAGGTTTTTTACTTCATCAGTCGGCAGCAGTTTTGCCCAACCAAACTTACGTTGATCATTGAAAAACAGCCGCGACCCGTCCACAAAATCAATCTGCACCCGCGTCGACCGATCCGGCAGCTCACCAATCAAGCTGTCGTTTGGATGACCACCAGCGAAGTTAGATGCGTCAGGTATTTGAGTGGTGTCTCTGGTCACAATCTGGGCGTGCTTGTCACCGGGACCCAGATTGTTAGCAGACGACGCCCGAGAATACCATTGGCGAAACACCAGCTGCCCCGTCATCTTCAGATGTATCACCAGCGAATACTGCGTATCCAGATCAATCATCAGCACCTTCGCTCGCCGTCGCACCGCCGTCACGCGCGCACCATACAAAAATTGTTCAACATCAGCGGGCGCATTCGGAAAGCTTTTTGGCGAGTCAAACACCGCCACTCGTGCTACTACTCGACCCGGTAACAACTCCGCCAAACCGCGGCGAACTGTCTCAACTTCTGGCAGCTCAGGCATCCGATGTAACCTCCATCCCTCGTTATCTATTATGTGTATTAGAATTGGAAGAATGTATCTTCCTGTTGCAAACCAACGCCCGCAGCAATCTTTTTCCCGTCAGGAATTTGATTGAGGAACATCAGCAATATGTCGTTGGCATTGGCAGTTGCTGAGCCTTTTGAGCCACCACAGTCCGACGTCCACAGCGTCTTCACTGGATTTCCATGATATAATGTCTCAAACTTGTACACTTTACCGTTGGCGCAAATACCCCTCAAATCATTTTGTTCTTCTGACAATTGACGCCCTTCCATCATCTTTCTTTTTTCCAGAGCGTACACCAATTCCTCATAGGCGCGGCTATTATTATCTAACTTTTTCTCATCAATTTGCTTTTCCAGATAGCCCTCATAGGTACTCATGCGTCGAATATCTGGTGTGATTTCAATCTGGTAGGAACGGAATTTTTCCTGCGCCACGATTGGTCCGCGAACCGTCAAACGCACCGCTCGGTTAGCGTCAGTTGATAGCAATGACTCTTTGGCAATATCTGCCTGAGATTTTGGTTTATTCTCCGGATTATTACCGCCCAGCAAAGACTGACCAATGGCGATCACCGCTGCCACCGCCACTACCATGATGATAATAACCAGTAAAATCGGTATCAGTCGGGAAAAAGAATTTGTTCTTGCGTATCTCATGGGGTGATTATACCATAATATTAGAATTTTTGCACTAGTATAATTAGTATCCTACGAGAGCTGG
>CAUSYU010000012.1:0-19825 GCA_963536065.1 uncultured Candidatus Saccharibacteria bacterium | reverse complement strand
ACATTTTTCTTTATCATACTTTTACTATAACTGGTTGCGATGGTATAATCTAGAGCAGATATTTTCATAAGGAGAATGTAAATCATTATGGCAACAGCATCACAGGAAAAAATGACAGAAAACTCAAAGGTTGCAGAAGCTCATATTTCTGAGCAAGCCGCGCAAGAAAACACCAATCAACAATATTTTGCACAGCCACAGGCCGCACCTGTACAGTATGTAGTTATGGCAAACTCCCTCAAAGGTGTGAAAGGCTGGCTAGCATTTTTGACAGTACTAATGGGCTTTGGTGGTATCATCTATACACTGATGTTCTTCGGTGCAGTGCTAAGATTGAGCAGTCCTGAAGGCGCTGTGTCGATCATCTTTGCGCCAATCATTGCTATTCTATCCTTTACCGCTGTCGTGCTGATTAGTCTGCAGAAAAAAGTTGGCCGCTATCTGGCTATCGCCGCATACATGACGTCTGCAACGTATTTTACCTTGCTTCAGATTATCATTGCCTCAATGCGCAAGGATTCTGATGCAGAACGAATTGTTGGCACCATCGGTGGAATATTCATCTACTTCATCGTTGCTGGACTATTGTCACTATATTTTGTGGTTTCAAAGCGCGTCAAAGAAACATTGGTGGACTAATTTCGGTTCACTCCATCTATGAAAATCGCCCTCAGCTTGGGGCGATTTTCATAGGTAAGGTGCGGGTTTATCTCTTGGCGGCGCGCTTTCGCTCATTAGCGTCGAGGTAACGTTTACGCAGACGCAAAGATTTTGGCGTCACTTCCAGCAGTTCGTCATCCTCGATAAAGTCGATGCATTGCTCCAGACTAAACTGCGTAAATGGTGTTAGCTGCACCGTGCCATCGGACGATTTGGAGCGCATGTTGGTGAGGTGCTTAGCCTTGCAGACATTGATTTCGATGTCTTCTTGGCGGTTATAAATACCGACGATCATGCCGGCGTAGACTTCCGTGCCCGGTCCGACCAAGAGCTCGCCACGCGCCTCGGCCGCCTGCAGAGCGTACGGCGTGGTAGTACCAGCTTCAAAGGCGATGAGTACGCCGCTGCGGGTTTTCGGCAATTTACCTCCCAGCGGTTGATAGCCATGCGGCAGGGAGTTCATGATGACCGTGCCTTTGGTGGCAGTTAGTAGTACGTTGCGCAGGCCGATCAGCGCCCTGGTCGGCAGTACATAGGTGATGCGGGTAGCGCCGCTGGCGGTGGTTTCCTGCGACTTCATTTCAGCGTGGCGGGCACCTAATTCTTGGCTGATCGCGCCGATGAATTCACTGCTAATTTCGATTTGTAATTCCTCAATCGGCTCTTTTTCGACGCCGTCCTCGGTGATGGTCACCACCTGCGGGCGGCCGACTTCAAACTCAAAACCTTCGCGCCGCATGGTCTCGATCAAGACGCTCAGGTGCAGCTCGCCGCGGCCAGACACCGTAAAGCCGATACCGTTTTCTTCGACGCGCAGCGCCACGTTAGTTTCCAGTTCCCGTCGCAATCGGTCGCCAATTTGCCGTGAAGTGGTAAACTCGCCCTCGCGTCCTTTCATCGGGCTGGTATTTGGGCCAAGATACATGCTCAATGTTGGCGCTTCAATGGCGATCGCCGGCAAGGCCTCAGGCTGTTCTTTGTCGGCAATGGTATCGCCGATGTGCGCTTCGCTGACGCCAACCAGTGCCACGATGTCACCAGCAAATGCCTCGTCAAGCTCCTCGCGGTTCAGCCCGCGGTAGCCAAAAACTTTCTCGATTCGCGCCGAACCTGAAACCTCGCCGTGCTTCAGCAAGCTGACTTGCAAACCACGTTTAACGGATCCGCGTGCAATCCGCCCAATCGCATATTTACCCTGGAAGGTGTCATACTGCAAACTGGTCACCAGCATCTGGAAACCACCATCAGCCGTGACGCTTGGCGCCGGGATATCATTGATAATTGCTTCAAAAATTGGCGTGAGATCAGCGTCGTCGTTCGGGTCAGCAGGAATCTCTCGCCACGCTTTGCCGTCGCGCCCGATAGCATAATAAATCGGATAATGCAGCTGACTGTCATCAGTCGCTAGCTCCAAAAACAGATCGCTTAGCTCGTCCTCGACTTCGGCAATTCGCCGGGCAGGTTTGTCAATTTTATTGATCACCACCACTGGCTTCAAGCCCAGCTCTAGCGCCTTACTCAGCACAAACTTAGTCTGCGGCATCGGCCCTTCCTGCGCATCGACGATCAGCAAGACGCCATCCGCCATCTGCAGCGTCCGCTCGACTTCGCCCGAAAAGTCGGCGTGTCCTGGCGTGTCGATGATGTTGATCTTATAATCACCGTAAAAAATTGAAGTCTGTTTGGCGGTGATGGTGATACCGCGTTCGTGCTCCTGATCGCCCGAATCCATGATCAATTCTTGGCTCATCTCAGCCTGGTTGTCGCGAAATGTGCGCGACTGTTTGAGCAGCCCATCAACCATGGTCGTCTTGCCGTGATCGACGTGGGCAATAATGGCAATATTTCGAATCTTGCTAGCGTCCTTCATAAAAATATGGTCTGATGTTAGTAGCAGACCTTCCTTTAGGGTTATTATAACACGTATGTATGTGCTTCGTCCAATTGTTCAGGAGTAAATGTAACGGCACGCGTGATGCCATCTGGTCTTTCTTGCGGCTTAATTTCTGGCAGCTCCGGTCCGTTCATTTTCTCTGTCATACCATTCATCACCACAAAGAGACCACAAGCAGCTAAGTCTAGTTGTGTCTTGCTCACGCGCAGTCCACGCGGTAGCCTACCAAATTCTGTGAGGTCTGCTCCATAAACAGCGGGGATAGGATGAAGCGGTGGATACGCAAGTCCTACAGCAATAAAGGGCTCGTCTGGTAAGAATGGTTCTTCACTAGGGTTCCATGATTTTCTCTCTGCTTCTAAGGACGGATGCAACTTTAAGAATCTTTCATAACTTGACTGGTGATAGCCATGTGGAGTAGTCACCAAGTGAGCTGTTGTTCGTTTTAGTGTTTGAGAAAATATCGCAAGCCCAGCAGGACGAGGATTTCCGTGCTTAACTTTTTCTGGCTTTAAAATGGTTGATGTAAATGATAATGTTTCTGACATATTCCTTGAGTGACTATTATAATGCTATTTCTTTGGCCGCTCGGGCGATGGCGCGCCTGGATAGCTGCACGGTGCCCATGGTGTTTCTGAACGAGTCCAGATCATACCGCTCATACAAGACGACATGCAAGGCGCACAGCGCCAATCGTCGTGCTGGTTCAGCAACTGCCATGGTTTTTTCGGTGGTTTGCTTGAAGGGAATAATGCTTGGTAGGCTGTCAATATTCTCGTCAAACACACCAAGTCCCAACTCAGCGCTGTGATGCTGCTTTTCGTCGGGCATCGCTAATCGCTGTTCTGGTGTCAGATGGCGTAAATATGCAGCGTACAAATCCTCGTGCATTCCATCCGAACTGAGGACTAAATCTATGCCGTCTGGTTCACGAGCACCGGGGATCGCCAAGCCAATGGGTACTGTAGATGATTCGTGAGGAGGCACATCAAATACGCCCACATTTACCGTAACTTTCCTAAACACTCGATATATAATACTACAATGAGTAGAAAAAGTCAATGCTCATGCATGGTATATAGTTAGTCTAGAGGTAGGCCTGTTCAACGATCTTATTGAAGCTGTAAGCAGGCGCCCCCTCCACGTAGATAGCAGGGCGTTTTGCTGCTTCTAACGAAAGAATATCGTCATTAGTGAGTGGCACTTCATTTGGTAATTGTCCAGTTATTCGTACCGTACGCATAACATCCCGCAGTGCATAGCAGCCGATAGCTAAGACTTCTGGGACAATTTGCGCTTCTACGCTGCGCATATTAAGATGATCTTTGTCGTACCATGCACGAACAACCGAGTCAATCGACTGGGCGCTCACCCCTCTGGTTATGATATCAACAATTGTCTTCTCTTTGCTTCCAGTGACAGATTTTTTGGTCCCGATGATTCGCTCAACGCTGTTTTGCGCCAAACGTAGATCTCTATGAAGCCCTTCTTTTCGTACGTCCATGGTATAGCGCACGGAGCCAGGACTAATAGCTACTTGTCCGATGATGCCAAGGATTACGGGAGATTGCTCAGGAAGCGTGGGCTCGGCAGCCTCTCTATGGCGCACCTCAAACTCCACTGGAACAGGTTTTTTACGGAACCTGCCTCTTTCGACTGTCAGGGAAGAGGGTATAATCTTTTCGTCAATTATTGCAGGCATAATGGGTAAAATGGTGGGAAATACAGGGCTCGAACCTGTGACCTCACGAATGTGAATCGTGCGCTCTAGCCAACTGAGCTAATTTCCCGTACCTACATATTATACACTATTATGACGCACCTGCCAAGTAGTGGTCGCGAGCCTGCTGTTCAGTGAGAGCGGTTGTGTAGACCGAGCTGTACTGCATGCTACCGGTAAAATATTTAGGTCCTTGATATTCGCTGCCGTCAGCGTTCTTCCAATACGTCAATTTGCCGCAGCCAACTTTCCAATAGCCACCATTCGGTACATTTTCGCCGGTAGTCATGGATGGATTGGTGTCTACTTGGTTACCATCAAGGTACAGTGCTGCGCCATTTGGAGACATAGTGGCAACGACGTGATGCCAGCGGCCGTCAGCATAGTTTACGCCAGCTTGTGACGTGACAAGCTTGATGCCACCACTATACGCACCAAATACAACCCGCCCGTCTTTATCAATGTAAATATGGCGATCACTTTGTCCGCCGCTGTTGTAATCACCTTCATACAGCGAGCTAAAACCCATCAGGCGTCCATTGCTTTTCTTGGTAGTGCTAAACCACACCTCCAGGCTAAAGGTGTTCGGTGCAGGATTGACCTTCTGGTCTGCCGATGTTCCGTGAGTGAGGCAGGCATTCACTCCGTTGAATACTGAAATGCGGCGGTCGTCACGCGCACAACCAGCGTTTGATACGCTGGCACGGCTGGGTGATCCATCGCTTGGCGAAGGTTTGCCGTTGTTGCCATTGCCGGAGAGATCGCTCACAACAGGGCTGGCGGCATAGTCGCTATTGAGCGCCCAAGCAAAATACGGCTGAGGATTTGGACGGATCTGTGAACGGCTCCAAGTGGCCTCAGAGCACTTAAAGTAGGCGCGAGCTTGAACGTGGTTGGTGCTATTTTGTATGGTCGCGGTAAATCCTGCCAGGGAAGATAATTGTACGGTCAATAGTACCACTTCAAATAGAATAATAATGGCAAGTAACGCCATGTTACGATGTCGCTCATGAACGAGTTGTAGACCAGTAATTTCTTCTTCAGGTGGCGGTAGCTTTACTAGCAGTGCTATAAATAGTGGTAGTAGGCACCACAATAGCGCAAACACCACACCCGTCGGCCCAAGGGACGGTCGTGGCACGTAAATATAGTGCCCTTGCACGTCAGTTTCGGTGGCGCGAACGATGGCGGTTTGACCAGTATGAACACGGTTGCCATCGTCATCACGAATAGGGAAAATACCAGTATTGACAATGTGTAATCGCACGTCATTTTTCTGGTGCGTAGCGATGCTGAGCATGTCGGCGCGGAGCCACGGATTAAGGATCAATGTGGCCAAGATAACCACCAATGTCCCGCCAATGATGCGAACTGGCCACCGCCAGCGCTCACGCAGTCGCTTGATACACGAAAGCAAATAGACGATGATCCAGCCAATCAGTAAAATTGGTGCTGCCCGCCAGACCCATCCCCACACCGGCGCAATCACCACTGCCTTACCGATTACATCTCGGTTAGCGACCGGCAGAGAATCTTCGACGGCATTGAGGTCGCCCTTGGTGGTGTAGCTATGGTCGTCATTGACCTTAGTCAGACGATGCGTGTATACACTACCGCTGCGATAGAACGTAATAATGTCATCTTTGTTGTAGGATTGTTGCGGCTGCGTAACGATTAGCGTTCCGACTGGTGCGGTTTCGCCCATGCTTGGCGTGGCGATGGTAAAAAAGCGAAAACCAGCTAGGTGTAGCACGAGCACTGAACCTAAACTCAGTAGGCTCAGTGCTGCTATTACCCAAATGCTGGTTTTGCTAAATCTCATTGCCCTTTAGTATATCAGATTTTACGGCTATTTATGAGATACTAGGCGCTAAACTGCCAGGTGATTGGTTGTGAGATTTGGCGACCTTGGAAGCTGGCGTCGGTGTTTGCTGGCAGCGCAGCCGTGATGATCAGTGTGACGGTCTCGTTTGGTGCAATTGGGTGGCCAACGACTGTCTTGATGTCTTGTGCTGCTGCTTGCTGGAAGGCTTCTGCGGTGCCAGTCCAAACCTGTGTGCCGTTCGCACGGACAGTAACGGTCATTTTGCTACACAAGTTACCGGTACCAGAGACTGATGCGCCTGGTGCGTTTTCGGTTGTACAAGTGCCGCCCTTGACGGTAAAGGCACTGGCAGTGATGCTACCCTTGTTGGTGATCTTTACGGTCGTGTCGGTACTACCGCCTGGGACGAGTGCTTGACCACCATATTTGTTGATGGTTGCACAGGTTGCACTACCAGTACCAGTAGTGGTACAGGTAACTGATCCGTCTTGATTCTTTTCTTCCATCACTAATGTACCAGTTGATGCGGTGTTTACGCTGTTGGTGATGGTTGCAACGACACCCGCAAAGGTTGGCGTCAAGCTAAACGCTACCATCAGCGTCATGATACCACCGACAACCGCCAGGCCGATGCGTTGCCGTTGAAAATAATTATTTGCCTTGCTCATAGTATTATAAACCCTCCTTGACTACCTAAGTGGATGTCTCATATTATTGTTTGCCTTGGCGCGATTGTAGCACAGGCGTTTTGACATAGTCAATAAGAATTTATGTGTCATTAAAAACTAATGATATTTCAGTGAGACCAGTCCTGCTGAAACAAGCAAAAAGCCACCAATAACAGGTGACAATTATTATAATCTATACTCTGGTGCGGCAGAAAGGACTTGAACCTTCACGCCCGAAGGCACTAGCTCCTAAGGCTAGCGCGTCTACCAATTCCGCCACTGCCGCATGTGGTGATTGTAGCATATGCGCAGCCAAATTGCCACCCAAATAATATTCATTTTCGTTTTTGGTTGTGCTAAAATAAACGTACAATAGGAAAGGGGAATATGAATAAGGTTGCGACGTATTTGAATGGACATTTGACTGGAGAGGTTTTGGTCAATGATTTGCTATTGGATGCGGCGCAATCAGACGGTAGTGTTCTGGCGCGTCGCCCAGAGATGATCGCTCGGCCGTCAAACGTCAATGACATTCGTAAAATCATGCGGTTTTGTTCCCAGCTGGCCGACAAAGGCCACATTCTTTCTGTGGTTGTGCGCGGAGCAGGCACCGACAGCAATGGCGCTGCTACTGGCGGCGGTGTTTCTTTGGACATGCAGGCATATATGTGTCACGCCAAAGGTATCGACCCAAAACAGCAATTAGTCCACATGCAAGCCGGCATGAAGTACAGCGCGGTTCGCGAACTGCTGTCTATGTATAAAAATTTGGCACTGCCAGAAATCTCAGTCATCGGTCAAGACGGAACCATCGGTGGAGCAATCGCCTCCGGCGCGGTAGCTTCCTCTGTCGGCTTAACGACATTGTTCACTGACGCCATCTCTCAGATGGAAATCGTTTTAGCAAATGGCGACGTTATCCAAACTGGTCGCATCAATAAGCGCGAATTAGCAAAGAAAAAAGGCCTGTCAACACTGGAAGGCGAGATCTATCGCCAAGTGGATAACCTGCTGGAGGATAATCAGCAAATCATCGACGCCATCAAGCGCCGTGAAAAAAGCACAGCTGGATTTTGGGGAATCACCAAAGTCAAAGGCGAGGATGGCTCATTTGACCTGACGCCACTGTTTGTGGGTTCTCAGGGCGCACTAGGTATCATCAGCGAAGTGATCATGAAAGCAGAATACAGCAGCAATGATGCAACAGTCATCACGGCGACATTTGGCGATATGTCTGAGGCACAAGCGGCAGTTGACGAAGCTCTGAAACACAAAGTCTCCAAAGTTGACATCATCGACGGACGAATCATGGCGCGGGCTGCTAGCGAGGGCAAGAAATTCTCCTGGGCACCACGTGAGGCGTTCAAAGGCGCAGCAGTCATCATCACCATGAGCGAGTTCTCTGGCAGAGCTCGTGGTCGTGCCGCCAAAAAATTAGCTCGCAAGCTAGAGAATATTCATCCAGTTGGCTTAGCCATCCACGATATCCAAACCCAAGAAGTCGCTTCACTCTATACTCCATTGTCATTCATATTGCACTCAACTGAAGAACGTGCAACCTGTCCAGCGGTATTTTCAGGACTATGGCTACCGTTGGAGCGATTGGACGGCTTTCTGAGCGAACTACGCAAAGTGGAAGCTGAGACCAAGCTGGCGCTGCCAGTTGTTGTGGACGCGGTCAATGGCTACGTCGATTTGCTGCCAGTCTTCAACTTACACAAAGTGAGCGAACGTCGAGTACTATTAAAATTAATTCCAGAAATTGCCAAGTTAGTTGCCGAAAGCCGCGGCAATGTTGCCGGTCGCTACGGCGATGGTCGCCTAAAAGCTGGCTTGATGCAAGCAACCGTCTCGCCAGACGAAACAGCCATTTATTCTCAGATAAAACACATTTTCGACCCAGCCAACATCTTGATGCCCGACATCAAGAAAGAAGTCCCGGCCAAAGAGCTGGCTGACGAGCTCAACTTGTGGTGTCGCACGAAATCATAGACTCAAATCTCTTGCGCATCAGCCATTGGTGTCGTATAATTAGCTGTGCAATCCAAACCATGCGCGGATGTGGCGGAATTGGTAGACGCGCTAGCTTCAGGTGCTAGTGTTCGCAAGAACGTGGAGGTTCAAGTCCTCTCATCCGTACCAGAGATCATCACCAGCTTTGGCTGGTTTTTTGATGAGCAAAATTCCTGCCATAAACCAATTTACACATATCTCTCATCGCCAACTTCTGAGACGTTATTTAACATGGCTTCAAAGGCCTGAGCGTTCTTTTCCCAGACGTCACCATCTGTGCTGATGGCGATAAACCGCGCCAGTCCATCATTTTTGCCAACAGTCAGGCGAGCTTTGGTGACGAACGTCGCTCTGCCGACTTCGCAGCTGATCGTTATATAGGCGATTCCCACTGTATTGCCATATTCTTTGTGATCTATGACTTGAGTAGAAGAGGGGTCTGTGGTGCACTCAATGGTGGTGCTATTTTTCAGGGATTGCTCAAGCGTTTTTCTGATGTGCTGTTCTGTCATCAGCGACCTTCGCAACCTGTTGTATATCTGGGCTGAGGCGTTGGCTGGGGCGACAGGCTCACGGCTTTGTGACAAATACACTAATGATTCTGACTTATTGTCTCTGAGCTTTTTATCACCAAAGCCTGCATAGACGTAATCATCCGTTTCATAAGTCAAATTATTGATTCGCTTCCACTGCTTGGGTCGTTGCCAAGAGGTCTGTCCAGTTTTTTCTTGGACAAGATCCTTGACGGAGACAAGTCCGTCCATGTACGCCAAATAGCTGATGGACAATACGGCACCAATGATAGGGTAGAACCAGAATTTTTTGACATAGCTAACTTTACGCATAACGGTTATGTTTATCATAGCATAGTATTTGCACTAGGTTCTGGTGATTACGCTAAATACAAGAAGATCACCCTGGGCTAGGGTGATCTTAGTAATGTAAAATTCAGGGTCTACATGACAGGCAATCGTAAAAGAACAATTGCCTGTCATGTAGACGAGAGCTAGTCGTTGTCCTCGTCCACAATTTCGTAATTGAAACTGTCTTGCCTAAGACGCTCAGCATATGAGAGCTCCAATTGATCCGCGAAAGACTCTAAAGTGCACTCTAGCTCGCTGATGTGGTCCTCAAAAGCCATCATGAGGCTCTCTAGCTTCTCGGCTGACTCGATCTGTACGAATGATTCTTGCAGTAGGTATTGCAGCCTATCTAGGCTGCCCCTGAGGTTTTCCGTCTTGCGTGATATCTTTTCGTTGGCGTAGTCAGTCCGTGTGGATTCTTGGTTCAACTCGTCTACCGCCCGCTTAAGGCTTCGGACACATCCCCTGACGGAACGCTCCCGGTAACTGAAGTCTTTCGCGTTTGAAACGCGAATACTGGACTTGTTGTACAGAATCTCCCGGATCTGTTCCCATGTGGAAGCTATATCCCTTGCGTGTGCGACGATACTGTCGACGGTGTATTCAGAGATCATGAGACTCTCCCCGTTCTCGATTCTCATCTCTGCGGGTGTGCAGCTAAGTATTGTTCTTTACAATACAAGATGAGATTTCATCTCTCTTATGATGGGTTAAAAGAAATAAAACCTCATCTTGTATTCGATTGCCTGTCAAAGTTCACTTTCGGACAAGGATTTACTCAACTTGTCAACAAAAGCTGTCTTTACTTATACCACACTTATTTTAAAAAGTCAATGTAAAATAGTGAAGCTTTGTTCTTTACGTAAGAATTTTGCTAAAATATGAATAAGATGAATAATCACATCGACTATATAGAGTTTCCAGACTTTTCTGGCGGTAAACCTTTCGTTTTCAGGGTCCAACAGGCAATAATATTGCTGTCTGGTCTGAGGGGGCTGACGGCTTAGTGGATCAGGCACAATAGCCATGGCAAAACCATATACATTTACAGCCGAGGTGCGCTTATTTCCGCAGACTGGCGGCTGGTATTATGTTGCTGCGCCTCAAGAATTCACTGACGAACTCAAACCGCTTGCAGTGAGGGGTTTAGTTGCGGTGGAGGCGACCGTCGGCGGTTCATCATGGCAGACGTCGCTACTGCCAATGGGTGACGGCTCGCAGTTTCTGGCGCTGCCCGCAAAAGTCCGTCAGAAAGAGCACATCGCCATTGGTGATATGATTGAAGTTTCGTTTGTTGTGAGATAGTGTAGAGGCTTGAGTGTGAGTCGCATTCCTCATGATGATAAGATTTTTATCTCTTTTTCCTGATGTTTGCTACAATAACAGAGATGCAAGATACGCGAAATGTGATTGACAAATTCAAAGGTCGGAGCGAGGCGGAGATCGTGAAGGAGCTAGACGCCAAGGACCACGGCTTGGTGATTGCTCTGGAGAACACCGAGCGAGATTTTAATATGGGGACTATCGTCAGGAGTGCCAATGCGTTTGGTGTGCGGCAGATTTACGTCATCGGCAGGCGGCAATGGAACAAGCGCGGCGCTATGATGACAGATAAATATCTGCACGTGCAGTACGTCGGTTCGACAGCTGAGTTTGTCGAGCTAATGCGGGCTGAAGACAGAGAAATTATCGCGATTGACAATATCCCCGGTAGCGTCAATATGGCGGAGACGAGCTTGCCAAAGCGCGCGGTGCTAGTGTTTGGCCAGGAAGGGCCGGGGATTTCCGAGGAAATGGCGCAGGTGGCAGATAAAATTGTGGCCATCGAGCAATTTGGCTCGACCCGCTCCATCAATGTCGGCGCGGCAGCCACCGTGGCGATGTACTGCTGGCTGCAGCAGCATGTGTTGAAAGGCTAGTGATTGCCGCTTAATAGTTACTAGTCACGGTTACCCGTAGCTGCCGCTAGGTAGTAATGATAATAGGTGTACGGGTCTGGGACGGAAAATTGCTCGTCTATCTCATCGTTGTTACGAACTGTTATGTGCTGGTTGTTGGTGTATGGTTTGACGAGGTGTGTAAATTCGAACTTATACTCACCGGAGATTTGTTTCAACTCCTTACTTTGATTGAAAGGGTCAGGATGATCAGTCATTACTAATACAGAGAAGTTTCCATTTTTATCAGTAAATAAATGGAATGCTGTGTCGGGACAGAGTGGTATAAGCGATGCTAGTTGTCGAATATATAACGCATCATTGAGGATTGGGAATGCGTCCTTGATGATTTTAGGAAATGATATATTTGGATAATTATTCATGTGGTAAGAGTGATTATATCAGAAAAAAGTGGACAGTTTTATGACTTGTCCAGGTCTATTGAGCTAGAAGAGCTCGGTCAAGTAGACGTCTAGCCGCAGATCATTGCCATTCATGATCTCGAATCTGTTGTCGATGATAGTATCACCTCCTTGGTCGGCAGGCAGCCTCCAGTAGACAATATTCTCGCCACGTGGGCCACCTGTCGCTTTTACGTGACCATGACCAGTACCGTCTGGCTCTCCGATACCGCCGTAGTAGATATTGATCATACCTCCGGACCGACAGACTTTCGCCTCTCTTCCATCAAAGCGACCGCGTTGCTCCATGATAACTCCTCTTGGAGTCGGGCGGAGAAAGGCTATTCTCCGCGAAGTGGGGTGTCTCCAGCCTGGTGGCTCCAGGCGAGACGCCGGCCTCTGCATGTACAAAAGCTAATATATACATATATCAATTATTCGCGTGCTTGTCAACAAACATGTTTACAAACAGCCTATGATGCCCTATAATCAACTCATGATTTCATTCACATTCCATCATCCGCATGTGTTGCCGAGGTAGAGCTCTGATTTTTTGATTGTCCGCGCCGAGTTCTGCCTCGGCGTTTTTGATTGATATATATAAGAAATAATGACATAATGGAACTAACATGAGCAGTTTATCAACACAAAGTTACAAAGGTTCGCGAGACTATTTCCCAGAGGAAAAACGTCTGCAAAATTATATTTTTAACGTGTGGCGCAAAACCGTCGAAAGTTTTGGCTATGAAGAATACGGCGCTCCACTTCTGGAGCCCATGGATATCTATCTGGCAAAGTCAGGTCAAGAATTAGCGGGTGAGCAAACCTACGCTTTTGAAGACCGTGGCGGTCGGCAGGTGACCATCCGACCAGAGATGACGCCGTCAATTTCCCGCATGGTGGCAGCCAGGCGGCACGAATTTGCAGTGCCAGCACGTTTGTATTCGATCGCAAATTTCATGCGCTACGAACGCCCACAACGCGGGCGAGAGCGTGAGTTTTGGCAGCTAAACGCCGACCTGTTTGGTGTAGATGGCCCCATGGCCGATGCCGAAATCATCGAGATGAGTTATCGTTCGGTGCTGAACTTTGGCGCGCGCCCCGACATGTTTACAGTGCGAGTAAATAACCGCCAACTGGTCAATCAACTCCTTGGTCAATTTTTGGGGCTGGATGTCATCGGCGCAAATATGATGACAAAGCTGCTCGATAAGAAAAATAAGATTCCGCCGGAGACCTTCAAGCAGCAAGCCATTGAAATTTTTGGTGCTGAGGGCTCGCGTGAAGGGCTGCCGAAACTAGCTCAGATGATTAGCATGAAGAGCGTCGATGATTTACCAGCTGAGCTGAGCGATAGTCCAAGTGTTCAGCAGATACGCACCGTCATGGACCTGTTGCGACAAAAAGGCGTGACCAATGCGGTATTTGACGTGACATTGATGAGAGGCCTGGACTACTATACTGGCACGGTTTTTGAGTTCTTTGACAATGCGCCAGAAAACAATCGTGCTATGTTTGGCGGTGGTCGGTACGACGGGCTTGTCGGGTTGTTTGGTGTTGAACCGATGGCGACGGTCGGCGTTGGTATGGGTGCAACCACCATGCAGGTATTTTTGGAAGTCCACGGCTTGTTGCCAGAGCTGGCCACGCACACCGATGTGTATATCATCCCGATTAGCCCAGAGGTCATGAGCGGCGCCGATGCGCTTGCCAGGAAGTTACGCTCTGAAGGGGTGTTTGCTGAGCTTGACATCACGGGTCGTAAGATCGATAAACAACTGAAAGCTGCCCTGAAAAAGCGAGTGCCATTTGCCGTGTTTGTGGGTCCAGAAGAGTTAGAATCAGAAACCTACACCGTGAAAAACTTAGTTGAATCAACTGAACAAAAAGTCAATTTCACCCGCATGATTAGTGTGGTGACTGATCACCGATATGACGGCGACGAAGACGCGTTATTTGAGGCTTAGCCCCATATCTGTTATAATCAACAGATATGAAGACGACTGTAAAGAAACTATCAGATACTAAAGTAGAATTGACCATCTCACTGGGTAGCGAAGAGCTGTCAGCTGCTGAGCAAGTAGCGCTTACCAAAATGGCGGCTGATGTAAAGGTGCCAGGCTTCCGCAAAGGCAAAGTTCCCGTTAGTGTTGCCGCAAAGCACGTTAATCCAGCGGCGCTACAGGAGCAGACCTTGGACAATGCTCTGAGCAAGGCCGTAGCCGAGGCCTTCATGGCAGAAAAGATCCAAGCTCTGGACCGTCCAGCGGTTGATGTAAAGAAATTTGTGCCAGGTCAGGAACTGGAATTCACTGCAGAAGTAGAGATCATCCCACCGGTAAAATTGGGCAACTACAAAAAGTTGAAGGCTAAACGGCAAGCCGTCAAAGTTGAGGACAAAGAAGTAGAGGAAATCATCACTCGGATGCGTGAAAACTTTACTGAAAAAACGGAAGTTAAGCGCGCCGCCAAAGAAGGCGATGAAGTAGTCATCGACTTTACTGGCAAAAAAGATGATGTACCATTTGATGGCGGTGCAGCAAAAGACTTTGCACTGAAACTTGGTTCTGGTCAATTTATCCCTGGCTTTGAAGAGGGGGTGGTTGGTCACAAAGCTGGCGAAACCTTTGATTTGACATTGACGTTCCCGAAAGACTATCACGCCAAGGAGTTGGCTGGTGCCGACGTTGTCTTTACGGTGACCTTGCACAAAGTCAATGAATTGTCACTGCCTGAAGTGAACGACGAGTTTGCTGCCAAGTGTGGTCCATTTACTTCAATAGATGAATTTAAGGCTGATATCAAGCGTGAGATTACCAATCAGAAAGAGCGTGAAGCTGACGAGAAACTGAAAGATGAATTGGTTGGTGAATTGGCGGAAGCGTCCAAGGTGGCGCTGCCTGAACTGCTGATTGACGATCAGATTCGGTCAATTGAGCAAGATTTGATGCAGAACTTGATGTACCGTGGATTGACACTGGACAGTTACTTGCAGACGCAAAAGTTCACGGACAAGGACGATTGGCGAGCCAAAGAGGCTCGTCCTGCTGCCGAAAAGCGAGTCAAGGCTGGTCTAGTGCTGGCAGAGCTGTCCAAGGAACTGGGCGTAGAGGTTTCTCACGAAGAACTATCCGCACAGATTGAGGCTATGAAACAGCAGTATGGTAAAGATCCAAAGATAGCTGAACGCTTCAATGATCCAAATGTTCACCGTGACATCGCAAACCGCATGATCACCGACAAAACGGTCGAAAAACTGATAGAACTGAACAAATAGTCCTTCAGGGTAGCTCAGGCGACACTCATACCACTTCTGCTGGTATTGACAAAAATGTATTTATGGTGTAAAATAGCACTTAGTTATGTGTGAACGTCACGAAGGTCATACCTCAACCATTCTCCAGTGCGGTTCAGAACTAGAGCAACAACCGTTACTAGAGCGGGTTACGATGCCTCGCCGTCATTTCTTGGGACTTTCTGCACTAGTTGGTGTCGGTGCTGGATTAGTGGGGAGTGCAGGATATCAGCTTGGAGCTCGATATGGAGAGGGATCTTCTCGACCCAAGTCACAGGAGGCTACTAGTTCATTGCCGCCATATGATATCACTCTTGGCTCGGTTATTTTGCAGCCAAAGGGTCACAGTAACCACAGAATTACTAGTGATATCGTAAAGGAGATTCAGCAGCAAACAGAATGGATAACTGGCACGACTGCTGGAGCTTATACATTTACGAAAACACCTCATTGGACAGATGAGACCCCTCCTGATCTTCCTAATGGGGTTTTCTCTGACGGATTGATAGAAAAAATTGCTCGGTCGTACCATGAAAAGTACAGAAAGATGTTGGGTGATCAGGCCATTATTGCCGTGATGGTCAATGGTGGCGATACAGAGGGAAAAAATTATGGCGGCCGAGCATTTCAGAAGCCTGACGACGCAGATGGGTTATATCTCCCGTATTTTACTGCTAATTACAACCGTGCTCCTAGTAGGATTGTTGTGCATGAAGCAGGTCATTTATTGGGTCCAGAGTTGGGCAAAGGACTGGGGCATCAATTGTTGATGCCAAACCAACTCCAAGGCGAGGACGGAGAGCTACGCATAGCGTGTGCGTTTGACACCATACAAAACCTTCTGCAAGCTGGTTTTGATCTGGAAAAAGTGCCGGGAGACCCTTCTCAAGTACAGCAGTATGCCTCGCCGTTTAGTGTTATGGGGCGACCAGATCTATTCGAAAAGAGCGCCGGTATTATTTCCAACACTTCCAATCTTTCTAAGAATTCCAGACTGCTATTTTCGCCACCAGAGCTGAAACACCTTGATCCACGTCGTAAAGTTAATGACTTTGAAGGTCATTCAGAGACAGTACGGTACTCATTGTCTCAAGAACCTGACAAGCGACTGGGCGTAGTCATGCCATTGCCGGCTGATCATGTTTTGAAAAAGATTTTGCCAGATATAGAAAATATTTTCTTTGGACCGATTTGCGGACCACTGTTCGACGAACAAGGAAACAAAATCGAGCATCCTATCCAGAAGATTGGTGTATTTGCCACCTGGAAAGACAACCGTGGTACGGCATTGCTTGAAACGAGCCCATTTAACCTAATTGATTATACTTCTCAAACGGAATCAGTGAATTATGCGGATTCGCAATTGGGTAAATCGGGTGTTTTGGTGACTTCGGGGTATGACCTTCGCGACGGTGTGTATATTGACGTTCGAGACCTCAATAGCTCAGAATCGCAGGAGATTCTTCGGGCTGAACGTGAACGAGCAACCGAGCGCAACCAAATTATTATGAATAATTAGTATTTTATATTTGCTAATTATCTCCGTAGCCTCCAAGAGCCAATGAGTATTTGGTATACTAGTTGTAGCTAAAGGGAGTAGGGAAATATGAGGCAGTATCTAGACGCGTTACAGCAGGTTCGCGACAGCGGCGTGAAAAAAGGTGACCGCACTGGCACCGGTACGACGGAAGTGTTTGGCATGCAGGCGCGGTATGATTTAGCGGATGGTTTTCCGGCGATGACTACTAAGAAATTATATTTCAACAGCGTAGTACATGAGCTGCTGTGGTTTCTCAAAGGCACTGGCAACATTGAATATCTGGCGCAAAACGGTGTGCATATTTGGGATGAGTGGCCATACAAGAATTATTTGGAAAAAACCGGCCAGGCTATTCCGGAGATCAATGGTGAGGAGTGGCGTGCTGGCATGAAAACATTTATTGGCAAAATCGCGACTGACCATGCGTTTGCCGAGGAGTGGGGTGATTTGGGCCCAGTCTACGGCGTGCAGTGGCGCAAATGGCCCGACGGCAAGGGCGGGACGATCGACCAAATCCAAAATGCCATCGACATGATACAGAACAATCCGACATCGCGGCGCAACATCGTTAGTGCCTGGAACGTGGCAGAAATTGACGACATCGTGCAGTCGGGCGGTCTGCCGCCGTGCCACACCATGTTCCAATTCAATGTTCGGCCAGGTGAGGATGGCGAGAAAGATAAACTGGACTTGGCACTGACCCAGCGTTCGGCGGACATGTTTCTCGGCGTGCCGTTTAATATCGCCAGTTATGCATTGCTACTATCTATGGTCGCTCAGGTGACTGACAAGCAGCCCGGCGAATTCATCCACACCCTAAATAGCGCGCATATTTATAACAATCACCACGCGCAGGTCGATGAGCAACTGTCACGCCAGCCGCTGCCGCTGCCGAAACTGTTGCTGAATCCTGACATCAAGAACATTTACGATTTCACAATTAATGATATTCGTCTGGAAGGTTATGAGAATCACCCGCCGATTAAGGCGCCGATTGCGGTGTAAATTGCCGTCATCCTACAATTTTTCGTCGGTAGGTCACAAAATCAAAAGCGTAGGCATTGTCGTCGTCCGCCGGGTGATGGGTGCGGCTCATTTCTTGCCAGATGGTCGTGTCGAGCTCCGGGAAAAAGGTGTCAGCGTCTGAAAATGCAGCGTCAACCTCGGTGGCGTAAATAGTGTCAATTGCTGGGATTTCCAGTGCACTACTATACACCTGTGCACCGCCGATGATAAAGGTTGAGTAGCGTGACAACGCCAAGGCGCTTGGTAGATTGACAGCAGTCAACACACCTTTGACACCTGTCGGTCGTGAGGAAATGACGATGTTTTCGCGCTCTGGCAGTGGATGAGAACCGATTGACTCAAAGGTTTTCCGACCCATGATGATATCGCCACCTCTGGTTAGCCGCTTGAAATGTGCCAAATCTGCTGGCAAGTTGCGGCCCCACGGTAAATCGCCGCCTCGGCCGATGGCGCGGTTGGTATCATAGGCAACGATGATGGCTTTCTCCATATATTCAGTGTATCATGAGGCTCCGGCTATATGCTATAATATAGTTCATGAATAAAGTAAATAGCTACTTGGTACCAACTGTTATCGAAAAATCTTCTGACGGCGAACGAGCGTTTGATATTTATTCACGCCTTTTGAACGAGCGAATCATTTTTCTGGGTGAGGAAGTGAACGAACATACCGCCAATATCGTGGTAGCGCAATTGCTACATTTGGCTCAGATTGACCCAGAGGCTGACATCTCGCTGTATATCAATAGCCCTGGTGGCAGCGTGTATGACGGTTTAGCGATTTACGACACCATGAATTTCATCAAGCCTGACGTCGCGACCTACGGCATCGGTTTGCAAGCTAGTATGGGCGCATTCTTGCTCTCAAGCGGCGCCAAGGGTAAACGATTTTGCCTGCCGCACGCCAAAGTGATGATCCATCAGCCATCATCCGGTACACGCGGTAAAGTGACCGACATGGAGATTGACCTGAAAGAGACGCTGGAGATGAAGGACATGCTGGCAAAAATTATGGCCAAAAACACTGGTCAAAAGCTTGCCAAAATCAAAGCCGACATGGAGCGTGACTACTGGATGAAGCCAGAAGAAGCAGTGACGTACGGCCTGATCGACGCGGTGGTCAAGAAAGCGTAACTTATATCTCGCGAATATCATCAAAGCGCGCGCCAGCGCCGTAAATGCCAGCTTGAGTGACGATGTTGCGCAGATTAGCGGGGTTTCGAGGCATCGTCGAACATTGCTGCCAGGCTTTTGATGCCTCATCGTAAATATCATAAATTCGTCTACTGAAATCCTTGTTGAGCATCAGCGTCGCATAATATCCCATTTTCATGGTTCTGACCTGGCCGTCCAGATAGTTGTTATAACTTGGATCAATTTCGCTCAATGGAGCTGTGCCCTCAGTGGTTTGAACAGGCGGATCGATCAGCCGTGCCTTCAGGGCTGGCAGCCCAATGGCGATGCGCCCCATATCTAACGCCATACCTTGCTGTGCGGTACTATCTTTTTCTTTTTCTATTTCTACCTGAGGCGCTACTAGCATGAAATTGCGGGATTGCGAGCAGTATGAGGTCAATGGGTCGAGAAACTCGGGGAAGTCGCCTTTCATCTCGCCAAATTGGCTACGGAGATCTGCTTGACGTGCTCGCTTATAGATTTGCCGCTGATGATAGCCAATAGTCTCTAGTACTCTCCTGAGGGCAGCGTCGCCACCACTAAAAGCAAAGCGAAAGTCCGAATCGATGCCGTACATGCGGTCACGAGGATGGACAGGGTGAGTTAGAGGGACCCCGTCGCTAAAATGTCCACCACCAGTCAGTGCTTGCTTGGTAGCGGTCTGCAATAATTCAAGCTGTAGCCGATGTACTGGCTGCGCCCAGTGCTCTGTCGGCAAAATACTGTAGCCAGCGGCAAAGCGACGAGCAAAATCTTGATCTGTGATTTCTAACATCATGTGGTCATTGATACGAAAGAGAGATTTGG
>CAUSYU010000011.1:0-20920 GCA_963536065.1 uncultured Candidatus Saccharibacteria bacterium | reverse complement strand
CACAAACTACCAGTCAAATGTAAGTTCATCAAACGGGAGGACGCATAATGGCTGAGACAAAGAAACCGACAAAAGCAGCAGTCGTAAAGACGGTTGACGATTTGAAGAAGGGACTCGCCGAAAAGCGAAATGACCTGCTTCAAGCAAAGCGTTCTCACGCTGCTGGCGAATTAGTTAATCCAAAAGCGTTGCGTTCATTCCGCAAGGACATCGCACGCCTGCTGACACAAATTAACGAAAAGGAGAGCAAGTAATGGCCCGACGAACACTGATTGGCGTCGTAACGAGTGCCAAGCGCGACAAGACCATCACCGTGACGGTCACTAGCCGCGAAACGCATCCGCTCTACGGCAAACAGTACACCGTGACTCGCAAATACACTGCTCATGATGAGACCAATGAAGCAGGCGAAGGCGACAAGGTGCAAATCGAAGAGACTCGCCCAATTTCCAAGACCAAGAGCTTTACGCTGGTCAAGGTGATTGAAAAGTCTCGCGGTTCTATCAAACTAAAGGCTGAAGTTTCTGGCGAAACTGAGGAAGAGGCTAAGGAGGATGACAAATGATCCAACAAGAATCTCGCCTCAAGGTAGCTGACAACTCGGGTGCCAAAGAAGTATTGTGCATCCGCGTTCTCGGCGGTACCCGCCGCCGCTACGCTCGCGTTGGTGACGTGATCGTCTGTTCAGTCAAAGACGCCAGCCCAACCGGCAACGTCAAAAAGAAATCTGTCGTCAAAGCTGTGGTAGTTCGCACCCGCGACCAAATCCACCGCAAAGACGGCTCGACCATTTGCTTTGATGACAACGCCGTGGTGATTATCAACGATGACAAGCAGCCAAAGGCTACCCGTGTCTTCGGCCCAGTGCCACGCGAACTACGCGACATGGGCTACATGAAGATCATTAGCCTAGCTCCGGAGGTACTCTAATGGCTCGTATTCACAAAGATGACACCGTAAAAATCATTGCTGGCAAAAACAAAGGTACGACTGGTAAAGTCTTGAAAGTTAATACCAAAGATCAGACCGTTTTGGTCGAAGGTGTTGGCGTCGGACACCGCCACGTCAAGCCAAGCCAGTACAATCCAAAAGGCGGCAAGAAAGATATCCACGTACCGATGGACATCAGCAAAGTCGCGCTGGTTGTTGACGAAAAGTCAGGCAAAACCAGCCGGGTTGGTTTAGTAAAGAACGCTGACGGCGGCAAAACTCGCGTCGCTCGCCAAGCAAAAAATAAGGAGATCAAATAATGGCAGAGAAGAAAACCGTCGTGCCAGCTCCTCGCTTGAAAGCCTTGTACCAGGAGAAATACCTGAAGGAACTGCAAGCCGAACTAGATCTAAAGAACGTGCACCAAGTGCCAGCTTTGGAAAAGATCATCGTGAGCGTTGGCACCGGCAAGAAGAAAGATGACAAGCGTCACTTTGAAATTGTCAAAAACACCGTTGAGAAAATCACCGGTCAGGCACCAGTTGCCCGCCAGGCAAAGAAGTCAATCGCTGGCTTTAGCATCCGTAAAGGCATGGGTGCGCCAATCGGCGTTAGCGTAACCCTACGCGGTGCTCGGATGTACGAGTTCATGGATCGTTTGATCAACGTGGCATTACCACGCGTGCGCGACTTCCATGGCGTCGGCCTGAAATTTGACAAAGGTGGTAACTACAACCTGGGTATCATTGAGCAGTCAATTTTCCCAGAACTGACGTTTGAGGAAACGCAGATTTTGCACGGGTTGCAGGTAACATTTGTCATCAAGAACGGCAGCAAAGAAGCATCAAAAGCCTTGCTGGAGAAATTTGGCATGCCGTTTGAGAAGAAAGGAGGCGTCAGGTAATGGCTAAGAAATCAATGGTCGCTCGCGACAAAAAGCGTCTGAAGATGATCGCAAAATACGCTGCGAAGCGCGCTGAGCTCAAAGAACTTGGCGACCTCGACGGTTTGCAGAAATTGCCTCGTAACTCGAGCCCAACTCGGCACAAGAACCGCGACAGCATTTCCGGCCGTCCACGCGGTTACATGCGCCAGTTCGGCCTGAGCCGCATCAATTTCCGCGAAAAAGCAGCCAAGGGCGAAATCCCAGGCATAACAAAGAGTAGTTGGTAAGAAGGAAAGGAGATTCGACAATGTCTATGCAAACTACAGACCCAATCGCCGACCTTCTGACGCGCATTCGCAATGCGAAACTGGTTGGCAAGACGGAAGTTCGTGTTCCGTCCAGCAAGATGAAAAAAGTCATCGCTGAACAATTAGTCAAAAACGGCTACCTCACAGATGTTAAACTAGAGGACGCCAAGCCTCGCGGCGTGCTGGTCGTGACCATCAACGAAGAAGGTACCAACAGCACCATCAACGAGATCACCCGTGTCTCAAAACCTGGTCGTCGCGTTTACGTCGGCGCTAGCGAGATTCCAAAGGTGAAAAGCGGCCGCGGTTTGGTACTCATCTCAACCTCAAAAGGTGTCATGACTGGCACTGAAGCAGCCAAGGCTAAACTTGGTGGCGAGTTGTTGTTGAAGGTGTACTAATAAACATCCGCAATACGCAAAATAAACGCCCTCATTGCGCAGGGCGTTTATTTGTTATGGTACACTTTAGTAGCAGGAGAGTTGAAATGATGAAAGATATAAAATCGGCATATCGAGTAGCCGTAAAGGGGCTAGTATGCGCTCCGTCGGGCAAACTTATATTAGATCAACCCTGATTTGTTAAAATGTAAGCAAAATGATAAAATAATTTTAATGAATACTGCACAGTACGACAACGGCGTTGCCTATGAGGCACTACAAGAAGTCTTAACGCAAACTATCGCCTATCTCACAAGCATCAAAAACCTGCCTGCAAATGAAAACACAGAAAAGGTTATATCTCAGCTTGTAGCTTATAAGCAAACATTAGGCATAAATGAAACAATGTATCACGAGGTATTGACTTATATGACACAAGTGAGGATGCAATGCGGACTAGCGTAGAAAATACGAGCAACACGAACTTAGAGAGATAAGATGTTTCGTGAAATCTTCCTCACAGAAATATACCCACGCTATTTCGAACATCTAAAGCAGCCCGACACAAACCCTGACGTGTATTTTATTGGCGGCCAACCAGGTTCTGGCAAGAGCGTTCGCGAGCGAGTTCTGTACACCGATCTAAATCGCAATAATCCGGGTACTGTTATTGAAATTAATGGCGATGATTTTCGCGCTTTTCATCCAGATTACTATCGATTACTCACCGAAGATGATGCGACAGCAGCGTCTAAAATAGACCAAGATAATAAATTCTTTATAGAATCATGTATAAAAGCGTCTGCAGAAAAAGGCGTGCATGTTATCCTGGAGGGCACTTTTCGCCAACCAAGCGTCGTACAATCAACTGCTGATTTTTATCATAGGCATGATTATCACTCACAAGCCATCTTATTAGCGGTGCATCCACTGTTGAGCCGCATTGGTATTCTCCGGCGCTATTGTGAACAGAAAAAAATATCGCCTTTTGCAAGATATACGGAAAGAAAAGCACATGATGCGGCGTTAAATGGATTGTATGAAACTACTGAGTCTTTAATTAGTAATAAATATTTGGATAATTTTACTATAATCAAGCAAGATGGGACAATACTCTTTCAAGCATATCTAAAAAATCTTTCGAAAGACACATGCGACCTCTTGTCTACCGAGGCAAAAGACACAGTACAGCAGGCTCATACACACTTATCAGCAGAAGAAATTGAATTTGCGCACCATGAGTTAGATATTATAGGTAGAACAATTGATACTTTAAACATCCCAAAAATCGTAAAAAATGATTACGAGCGGCTCAAACAAGACGTAATGACACATGGGCGACGCATCTAAAACCTTGCATTCTACCCCTAATCTATGCTAAAATACTGAAGTTAATATCAAATCACACGAAAGGTGAGTAATGAGTCTGAGTCGAATCGGAAAACTGCCGGTGGTTATTCCGGCCGGTGTGACAATCACGGTTGACTCTGGCGATGTGGTCGTAAAGGGCCCGAAAGGTGAATTGACACAATTCATCACGCCAGCAGTTGAAGTGAAAGTCGAAGACGGACAAGTCACGGTTCATCCGAAGGATGAGTCCAAAACTGCTCGCGCCCAGCACGGTCTGATGCGCGCGCTAATCAACAACATGGTAATCGGCGTTACCAAAGGCTACGAGAAGCGCCTCGAGGTCAATGGTGTCGGTTTCCGCGTGAGCTCCAGCAACAATGAGCTGGAAATGGCGCTCGGGTTTTCACACCCAGTCAAATACAAAGCTCCAGAGGGCATCACCGTTACCAACGAAAAGATGACTATCATCGTCAGCGGTATCAATAAACAGCAAGTCGGCCAAGTCGCTGCGGAAATCCGCGCGCTGAAGAAGCCTGAACCATACAAGGGCAAGGGTATCAAGTACGCTGACGAGCAAATTTTGCGCAAAGCAGGAAAGACAGGTAAGTAATCATGGCTGAAAACAAGAAATTACTCAACCGCGCTCTTCGCAAAAACCGCGTTCGCGCGAAAGTCTCAGGCACTGCAGAGCGCCCACGCCTAACCGTCACCATCAGCAATATGCACGTCAGTGCTCAGCTGATCGACGACGTCGCTGGCAAAACATTGGCTGCCGCAACCACCGTTGGCACCAAAGCAAAAGGTACCATGAGCGAGAAATGTGCTGCCATCGGTACTGAAATTGCCAAGAAAGCAAAGAAAAGTAAAATTAGCGCAGTGGTCTTTGACCGCAACGGCCGTCAGTACGCTGGTCGCTTGAAGGCATTGGCTGACGCTGCGCGCCAAGAAGGATTGGAGTTCTAGTATGGCAGAACAAGCTGCAAATACTACCCCACGCGCAGAAGGCCGCCGGCCTCGCAGTCCGCGTGGTGGTCGCCGCGATGACCGGCGAAATGTGCGCGATGACGCACCAAAAGAGTTTGAAGAATTGGTCATCAACATTGACCGCGTGTCCCGCGTGGTCAAAGGTGGCCGCCGCTTCCGCTTTAAGGCGTTGGTGGTTGTCGGTAACCGCAAGGACAAGGTCGGTGTTGGTGTGGCTAAGGGTGCCGATGTGCAAGCTGCTGTTGCCAAGGCAACCTCAGTTGCTAAGAAGCACTTGATCACTTTGCCACTCAACGGCGAAACCATTCCACACGACAGCGAAGTTAAGTTCTCAGGCGCCCGCGTGCTGATCAAACCAGCTGCTCCTGGTACTGGTATCATCGCTGGTGGTGTTGTCCGACAGATCATCGGTGTGACCGGTGTTCGTAACCTGCTCACCAAGTCGCTTGGTTCAACCAACAAGGTGAATATCGCTTATGCAACCATCGAAGCATTGAAATCACTGGTTCCACGCGAGGAGTGGCTGAGTGTTCAGCCAGTCAAAAAAGCTGCTAAAAAGGAGGCTAAGTAATGAAATACAACGATCTCCAAGTTTCAGCAAACAAAAATAAAAAGCGCGTTGGTCGCGGTATCGCCGCTGGTCAGGGTAAAACCGCTGGTCGCGGTACCAAGGGTCAGAATGCCCGCACTGGTAAAAAGCTTCGCGCCATGTTCCAGGGTGGTCAGCGTCCATTGGCTCAGGCTGTGCCAAAAGCTCGCGGTTTCAAGAGCTTGCGTACACCAGCTCAGGTAGTCTACCTCGACCACTTGAACGCCTTTGACGGTAAAACCGTTGACAACGCCCTGCTGTTTACCGAAGGCTACATCGCCACGCCGTTCCACACGGTCAAGGTGATCGCCCGCGGTGAATTGAAAGCTAAGGTTGACTTGAAAGTACAAGCTGCTTCCGCTTCAGTCGTCAAAGCGATTGAAAAAGCTGGCGGCTCGTTCGAAAAAGTTCCGACACCTTTGCGTAAAAGCGCAAAAGACATCGAGTCTGACGAAAAATAAGACCTATCTAGTCTTGTGATCAACAAAACGCCTCGTAAGCCGGAGGCGTTTTGCTTTGCTGGTATTTTTAGGTTCAACACTGGTATTTAGCCAAATACTCCTGTATACTGGTTAGAGAATTCTATATATTGAAATGACAGAGGGGAAAGTACACGTATGATTAGCTGGAAGACCATTTGGCGGTCATTGAAAAATAGAGATATGCAAAAACGCCTATCAATTGTAGTAGGTATCATTGTCGTATATCGATTACTCGCGCACATTCCAGTGCCACTAGCTGAGCCAACACAGTTGCGCCAAGCTATCAGCTCAGCATTAGGCAGCACAGATCTGGGAGGGTTCCTTAACCTTCTGTCAGGTGGTGCTTTGGCAAGCTTTTCTTTGGTATTGGTTGGTTTGAGCCCATTTATTACCGCCAGCATCATCATCCAGCTGCTAACGAAAGCCATTCCAAAACTAAAGGAACTACATGATGATGGTGAAACTGGACGCCGTAAAATTCAGCAGTGGACGCGTCGCATCACTGTTCCGCTGGCCATCGTTCAGTCAATTGCTTTCATCTTCATCTTGCGCCAAACCATCTTGGCTGGCGGATCAACCGTCCTGAGCGACCCAACCATCATGGAGTGGACAGTTTCGGTTGTCGCCATGACCGCTGGATCAGTCTTGTTGATGTGGCTAGGTGAGCTCATCACCGAGCAGGGAGTAGGCAATGGTATCTCACTGTTGATTTTCGCAGGAATCGTCAGCCAGTTACCTCAGATGTTAGCCACTGTCATCCGTTCGCTCTTTGATACCTCAAACGGCTCATTGAGCGTATTTGGCTGGTTCCAATTACCGGTCAGCCCAACCATGTTCTGGGTGGTATTCTTCCTCTTGCTCATGATGTTAATTGTCCTGTACTTCCTAGTGAAAATCAACGAAGCACAGCGCGTCATCACCATCAACTACGCCAAGCGCGTCCACGGCAATAGCAATTACGGCGGCATTAAAAGTATCCTGCCAGTCAAGCTGATCGCCGCTGGTGTGATCCCAGTCATTTTCGCCGTAGCTTTCCTGAGCCTACCACAGTTCATCGGTCAGATCATGAAAGCTTCTGGTAACGAAGGGTTACAGTCCCTCGCCAACACCTTGATCACTTGGTTCCAGGCGCCAAACCCAGGCAGCTTTACCGGCAGCACCGCTGAAGCCTTCATCTATCCTGTTCTGTACTTCATCCTGGTCATTGCCTTCACGTACTTCTACACGGGCTTTAGTTTTGACGCTACTGAGATATCCGAAGGCTTGCAAAAGCAGGGTGGCTTCATCGAAGGCGTTCGCCCAGGCAAGCAAACCGAGGAGTACCTCCGTCGCACCGTCAACCGTTTGGTCTTGTTTGGCTCATTAGCACTTGGCGTGGTCGCCATCTTGCCGTTCGTCGCTGAATACCTGATATATCACATCACAGGACTAACCGGCACTCGCTTGTCAATCGGTGGTACAGGTATCTTGATTATCGTGTCCGTAGCACTCGAGTCCATTCGCCAAATTAGCTCTCGTGCCTTGATGGTCACTTACGACGACTTTGATGCCGACGATTTGGCAAGCGATAAACCAAAAAAGCGACGATTACTCCGCAAAAAATAATACACTAAATCCCCGCACGAAACGGGGATTTTTATTTGGTACAATACCGAGACTAACGTACTCTGTAAGAATAAGTCAGGGGAGCATTCTCTGCAGCGCGACTTTCATTCTGGCAAACCGGTGCGATTTCCTTGCTGATATTATTTTCATCGGTCATTTTACAACTTGGAATATCGAACGTATTAAACTGGTTAGTTGGTGAAATTGCTTTCCAGCCATCATCCTTCTTAACTGCAAACATCCGCGCGAGTGTGTTGCCACAACCAAAGCCTAATAGTAATTGTTTTTCATCTTGAGAATACGCAATCACGCTGACCGCACCATTGTTATCTTTGCAACCTGATCGCTCATTTTCTTTTTTCAGAAACTCACGAATTTCTTTTACGGACGCGTCGTGCCGAGCGATCGCCTTATTTCCCTCAAAACGAAAGCCCAATGAGCCCAAACTCACGAAGCCGCTGCCAATCTTTTCCGTCACTGCGTATGGTTTGTGTGGTGATTGATTATACAATCGCCATGCCAAATATCCGACTGTCGCTATTAGCACCACTACCGCACCAATCAAAATTGGCACCAACATCTCAATCTGAGATTTTTTCGCCTGAGTTTTTGTCCGATTTTTCGTACTTGCCATAAAAATCCTTATGTTAAATTTGATAGCTCAAGTATAGCACATAAATTTATGGAAATATGTTGTGAGATAATACATATGTGACAAGAATATACAAAAAACGATTACTGTTGTAAACTATATAATGTAAAAAGATTACAAACGTAAACATTAAAGGAGGTAAGAATGTGAAAGAAAATTGCAGAATCGATAAAAAACAGCATATAACCGATGCAGAATGGGAAGTAATGCGAGTTGTGTGGGCAAATAGCGAAGTTACGAGCAAGTTTGTGACAGAGGTGCTTTGTGAGAAAATGAACTGGAAACAGGCTACAATAAAGGCGCTGTTGAATCGGCTGCTGAAAAAGAATATTTTGAAAAAGAGGGAAATTGGGAACAAGTATATTTATTCGACAGATTTTACAGAAAAGGAAGTTGCTAATAGTTATATATTAGGAACTTTTGATAAAATTTGTAAAACGAAAGTTGGAGAAATGATAGGGAAAGTTATTGAGAACAGTGAACTGAGTTTTGACGACTTGGATTTGATTTTAAAGGCTGTTGAGGAAAAGAGGAAAACGGCTGTGGAAGAAGTTTTGTGTGATTGTGTGGAGGGGCAGTGTAATTGCGAACATAGCGGACATAAGCATATTTAAGATATAGTGTGCTAAATGAAGGAGGAAAAGATTATGGCAGAAAAAAACTATACAGTAACTGGAATGAGCTGTGCATCTTGTGCCAATGCTGTGGAAAAGGCACTTAATAAAAATAATGATATTAACGCTTCAGTTAATTTTGCAACTGAAAAATTGAATATTGAATACGATGAGAATAAGTACAATTTTGATAAAATTAGGAAAATAGTGGAGTCGGCTGGGTATGAACTGGCTGAGGATATGACAGAAGATAAAAAGGTGGAACTTTATCAAGAAAAAATAACAAGTTTGAAAAATCGATTAATTTTAGCAGTTATTTTTGTTGTTCCACTTTTGTATATTTCGATGGGGCATATGCTTGGGGCAGTACTTCCTGAATTTTTGAATCCTAAGGTAAATCCGCTTAATTTTGCGTTGGCACAGTTTGTGTTGACTTTGCCTATTATTTATGCTGGGAGAGATTTTTTTTCACATGGATTTAAAAATTTAGTAAGAAAATCTCCAACAATGGATTCATTAATTGCTATTGGGTCAACGGCGGCGGTACTCTATGGAATTTACGCAACTTTTGGAATTGTAATTGTAGACCCTGAAGCACATATGGATTTATATTATGAGTCGGCTGGTGCAATTATTACGTTAATCTTGTTTGGAAAACTGCTGGAGACAAAAACAAAAGGTCAAACTTCATCGGCAATAAAAAAACTTATCAGACTTCAACCTAAAAAGGCTAAAATTATTGAAAATGGAGCGGAAAAGGAAGTTCTGATTGAAAACTTGAAAGTTGGAGATATTGTTATTGTGAAGCCGGGAGAAAAAATTGCGGTGGATGGAAGAATTGTGGAAGGGGCGACTTCTGTTGATGAGTCAATGTTGACAGGAGAAAGTTTGCCAGTAAGCAAAAAAGTTGGAGATAAGGTTGTTGGAGGAAGTATAAATAAAAATGGAAGTATCAGATTTGAGGCGACTGAAATTGGTAAAAATACAGTTTTGTCACAAATTATAAAGCTGGTTGAGGAGGCACAGGGGTCAAAGGCTCCTATTTCTAGAATGGCAGACATTGTGTCGGCATATTTTGTGCCGATTGTTATTGGGATTGCGATAATTACAGGAATTGCTTGGTTTCTAAGTGAAAGTGGATTGGTTACTGCATTGTCGTTTTTCATCGCTGTACTTGTAATTGCGTGTCCGTGTGCATTGGGACTTGCAACACCTACATCAATAATGGTTGGAACTGGAAAAGGGGCTGAAAACGGTATTCTTATAAAAAGCGGGGAAGCTCTTGAAACAGCATACAAAATAAAAACAGTTGTATTTGACAAGACTGGTACAATTACGAAAGGAAAGCCTATACTTACTAATTTGATTGCTTATGGGAAATATAATGAAAATGAATTGTTAAAAATTGCTGCAAGTGTGGAAAATGATTCAGAGCATCCATTGGCAGAAGCAATCGTAAACAAAGCAAAAGAGAAAAATATTGAAATTAAGCCGTATGAAAAATTTAGGGCAATGCCAGGTTACGGTATTCGTGCAACATTTGAAGGCAAGGAAGTTCAAATTGGAAATAGAAAATTGATGGAAAATCGAAAAATCAATGTGGAAATTTCTCAAAAAGATTATGATATTTTGTTGAATGAAGGAAAAACGCCAATGTACATTTCGATTGATAACGAATTGGCGGGACTTGTTGCAGTTGCAGACGTTATCAAGGAAACAAGCAAGGAAGCTATAGAAAAACTGAAGAAAATGGGAATCAAGACAGTAATGCTAACTGGAGATAACGAAAAAACTGCCAAATTTATCGCAAAACAAGTGGGAATAGATGATGTAATTTCAGAAGTGCTGCCTTATCAGAAATCTCAAAAAGTAAAGGAACTTCAGGAAAAAGATGAATTTGTTGCAATGGTTGGAGACGGAATTAACGATTCACCAGCACTGGCTCAGGCAAACGTTGGAATTGCGATAGGAAATGGAACGGATGTTGCTATAGAATCCGCTGATATTGTCTTAATTAGAAACGATTTGAGAGATGTTGCGGGTGCAATAGCATTAAGTAAAGCGACAATCACAAATATAAAGGAAAATCTATTTTGGGCATTCTTTTATAACGTACTTGGAATACCATTTGCCGCTGGAATATTTTATGCATTTTTCAATGGACCAAAATTGGATCCGATGATAGCGGCTTTTGCAATGTCATTTAGTTCAGTATCTGTTTTGGGTAATGCTTTAAGATTGAAATTTTTTAAAGTTAAATAGAATTTTAAAAAATAGGTTAAAGTTTACAATATTATAATTTATAAATAGCAATTTACAAACTTGTAGAAATGATATAAAAACTTAAAAAGTCTATTCTAAGAAATGTTGTGAGATAATACATATAGCACATAAATTTATGGAAATACCACTTGTCAAACTACGCTGCGTGCTGTATAATTGACAACTGTAACTTATGGCGAGTCAAAAGGAAGTCATCAAAATGGTAGGAAAGGTAGTGGAAGCACTGCCTAATACTCAATTTAAGGTGGAACTGGAGAATGGCCATAGTATCATCGCGCACATTTCAGGACGAATGCGCAAGCACTATATTCGTCTGGTGCCTGGTGATAAGGTTGAAGTTGAGATGACCCCTTACGATCTGACAAAGGGACGAATCAGCTTCCGCCTACGTGACGACCGACCGCACCAAGGTCGCTAGTCAAATATTAACGGTAATCTCGGGTTTACTCGGGAAGGGAGATTTACGCACTTTATGAAAGTTCGTGCAAGTGTTAGAAAAATCAGTCCCGATGACGTACTCGTGCGCCGCGTTGGCCGCAAAAAAGGCAAACGTATCGCTCGGTTGCGCGTCATCAACAAGAAAAAACCTAAGAATAAGCAAAGGCAGGGTTAAGCATGGCTCGAATTGCTGGGGTAGTTATCCCAACAGAGAAGCAGGTGCAAATTGCGCTCACCTATATTTACGGTATTGGGCCAAAGCACGCTTCGAGCATCCTTGCGGCGGCTAAAATTGAGCCGACCACTCGGGTGAAAGATCTCACCGAGGCTGAAGAAAACAAGATTCGCGAAATTATTGACAGCGAATACACCGTTGAAGGTGATCTCCAGCGCTTGGTGACAAATAATATTAAGCGCTTGAAGGATATCAACGCCTATCGCGGTCTTCGCCACAAAGCAGGACTGCCAACACGCGGACAGCGGACTCGTACGAATGCACGAACTCGCAAGGGTCGCGCCATCGCCGTGGGCGGTACACAACCAAAAGCAGCAAGTAAGACCTAAAGAAAGGACTAAGAAATGGCAGACGCAAAATCTACCAAGAAGAAGCAGCGCCGATCAGTCCCAGCTGGTCAGCTGCACATTCAGGCAACATTTAACAATACTATCGTTACTTTTTCCGACAAGAAGGGTAACGTACTAACCGCTTCATCAGCTGGTGCATGTGGTTTCCGTGGAAGCAAAAAAGGTACAGCCTATGCTTCACAGGTTGCTGCTGAAAAAGCTGCTGAAGCTGCGAAAACTCAGTATGGTTTGAAATCAGTTGACGTTTTCGTCAAAGGTGTCGGTTTGGGCCGTGATGCCGCTATTCGTGCGGTCGGCGCCTTCGACATCTCAGTAGAAAGCATTAAGGACGTAACTGGCGTGCCTCACGGCGGTGTTCGTCCACGAAAGGCACGGAGGGCATAATTATGGCACGAGATAATTCACCGATTGTCAAGCAAAGCCGCCGCGAAGGTTATGCGCTTCATCCAAAAGCACATAAAGTTTTGGCACGGAAATCTGGTATCCCAGGTCAGCACGCACACAGCCGACACAGCAAACCAAGCCTGTACGCTACACAGCTGCGCGAAAAGCAAAAAGTTCGCCGGCTTTATGGTTTGGTTGAAAAACAATTTGCTCGGCTGATGGACGAGGCGACACGCGCCCAAGAAGGTTTGGCAGGTGAAAACCTGTTGAAGCTGTTGGAACGCCGCCTGGACAACGTTGTGTACCGTGCTGGTTTTGCAACCAGCCGCCGCGCTGCTCGCCAGCTGGTCGGACACGGTCACTTCCTACTGAACGGTCGCCGTGTTGATATTCCATCAATTCGCGTTAAAGCAGGTGACGTCATCGAAGTACGTCCAAAGAGTACCAAGTCGGTATACTTTACGCACATCGACGACGTTGTCAGCAACTCAATTCAAGGTCCGCTCAGCTGGCTGAAGAGTGATGTCAAGAAATTGAAAATTGAGATCACTGGACAGCCAAAGCGTGAAGAAGCAGAAGCTGACATCAACGAGCAATTAATTGTTGAGTATTACTCACGATAAAAGAAGGGTTAGGGAAGAATTATGGCAAAAGCAATTTACAATCCAGCACTCGCGAGCGTTGATGATATTTCCGCGACCAGTGCAACCTTTCTGATTGAGCCGATGCACGCCGGCTATGGCAATACATTGGGTAACTCAATGCGCCGCGTCTTGCTCTCCAGCATCCGCGGTGGCGCAATCGTCGCTTTCCGCATCGAAGGTGCGACACACGAGTTCACCACCGTTGAGGGCATCAAAGAAGATGTCGTTGACATCATGCTGAACCTGAAGGGTGTTCGACTTCGCGTTCACACCGACGAGCCGGTCGAGTTGCGATTGGAAAAAACTGGCGGTGTCATCACTGCTGGCGACATCCAAGCAAACGGAGAAGTAGAGGTTGTTAACCCAGACCACGTCATCGCTACCATCGATGATCCAAAGAAAACGGTCATCATGGACTTGGTGGCAGAAGCTGGTCGCGGTTACCAAACGATTGAAGACTCCAGCGAATCACGTTTACACTCAGACATGATCGCTCTGGACGCAGTCTTTACGCCAGTGTTGCGCGTACGCTACAAGGTTGACCCAACTCGTGTTGGCGACGAAACTGACCTGGATAAATTGACCATGACAATTGAAACTGACGGCACCATGACGCCACGCGAGGCATTTGAAGAGGCTGCAGCTATTTTGGTCAATCAATATACAGCTTTGGCTGGTAGCACCACTGTTGTGAGCGCACCAGCGCTTGGCACAACCACTGAAGACAGTGAAGCTGAATTGGATACATCCATCGAAGAATTAAACCTAAGCGCCCGCACGACGAACGCGCTGATTAACAATGAAATCCGCACGATTCGCGACCTGGTGACTTTGACCGAGCAAGATTTGCGAGAATTGAAAGGCTTTGGTTCAAAGGCGCTAGATGAAGTACGTGACAAGATGGCGGAGTTGGAGTTTTAACTATGCATAGACACGGATATCAAGGGCGCAAGTTCGGCCGTGAGCGTGATCAACGGCGAGCCTTGCTGAGGGGCCTGGCAACCAGCCTGGTCGAGCACGGCAAAATCGAGACCACCTTGCCGAAGGCCAAAGAGCTGAAGCGCCACATTGAAAAAATCATCACCAAGGCGAAGAAGGGCGATCTAGCCAGCCGCCGCCAGGTGATCGCAGCACTCAGCACCCGCGCTGCTGCTTACAAACTGGTTGATGAAATTGCCCCACAACTCGGCGGCCGCACCAGCGGACACGTTCGCGTTGAACGAACACGTTTGCGTGTTGGCGACGGCGCGCAAATGGCAATCATCGAGTTTGTCGACGACATCAAACCAATGCCAAAGAAGGAGAAATAAGATGAAGACTTATTCACAAAAACCATCTGAAGTTTCTCGCCGCTGGGTATTGTTTGACGCAAGCGAGTTACCACTGGGTCGTTTGGCAACTGAAATTGCCAAGCACTTGACTGGTAAATACAAGCCAACCTACACACCACACGTTGATGGTGGCGACTACGTCGTGGTTATCAACGCTGCAAACACCGTCGTTACTGGCTACAAGGAAACTGACAAGTACTACTACCGTCACAGTGGTTTCCCGGGCGGCATCAAAGAAACGCAGTTCAAAGAAATGCGTGAACGCCACCCAGAGCGAATTATTGAAGAAGCTGTCAAAGGCATGTTGCCAAAGAACAAATTGCAAGCAGAACGCCTCAAGCGCCTGCGCGTATTTGCTGGCAGCGAGCATGCTCACACAGCACAAACCCCAGAGAAAGTTGAGGTAAAGTAATATGGCTACTGATACCTATTTCTACGGCTTGGGACGACGCAAAAGCGCCTCAGCAAGTGTTCGCTTGCTTCCTGGCAAGGGTACTATCACTATCAACGGCAAAGCAGCCGCTGAGTACTTGGATGGCAACAAAACCTTGCTCGCCGAAGTAACTGATCCACTAGCTGTCGTCAGCAAGCAAAAGGAATACGATGTTACCATCTTGGTCAAAGGTGGTGGTCTTGCTGGTCAAGTTGACGCCATCAAGCTTGGCATCGCTAAAGCATTGACGGCTGCTCACGCTGACTTGCGTCCAGTCCTGAAGAAGGCTGAGCTGCTCAAGCGCGACCCACGCGAGAAAGAGCGCAAGAAATACGGTCTGCGTTCCGCCCGCAAGCGCGAACAATTCTCCAAGCGTTAAAACAGAGGAGAAACCGATTCTCGAAAATACTCCGTCATGTACAGGCGGGGTATTTTCATAGTATACTAATATAATGTTTGACCGACTCATCCATCGCTGGCTGCGTGTCCCGTACAAACTGTACGTGCATGATTTTCAAACGCCGAAACAACCTCGCGCTACAGTGGTCTTGATCCATGGCATCGGGAGCTCGTCAGCCATGTGGAAGCGAGTTGTAGGGCGCCGTAAGATTGACAAAACAACTCGCGTACTAGCGGTCGACTTACTCGGTTTTGGCAATTCGCCGCGACCGCATTGGAAGACCTATGACGTCAAAACGCAGGTCGATTCACTAGTCGCAACCTTGGCACAGCAGAAAGTCGATGGACGAATCATCTTGGTTGGCCATAGTTTAGGGGCACTCGTAGCGGTACACGCCGCCCGATATTATCCTTCACTGATCGATTCGCTTATCCTGTGTAGCCCGCCGCTGTATCACCAACAGGGCAAGGATCGTTTAGCTGAACGCCAACTGCGCAGCCTATACCAAAAAATTATCGATAAACCAGCACTCGGCAAGGTGATTGCCAGTGATTTTGCCAAAAAATACAAGCTATTCAACCCTGGCTTTCTCGTCGATGAGTCAAACTTGCAAATCTTTCTCGACACCTTAGACGCAGCCATCATCAACCAAAAGGCGCTGACGGAAATTGCCGAATTGACGATGCCAGTTGAGATATTTTACGGCCAATTTGACCCAGTCATCATCAATAAAAACCTGCGAAAATTAGCAAAACAGAAGCACATCGCCGTCACTAAAATGTTAGCAAGTCATGAAATTGATAAACGCTATGGCCAAGTTGTTGCCCAAGCGATCAATCGGCACGCCATCGGAGACGACTATGGCCAAGCGTAAAGATCCATCTCAAGAGCGCCAGAGAAAGCGTGAGATTTGGATCAATCGCACGATGCAGTGGAGTGGTCTACCTCGCGCCGAGGTCGAGGCAAAACTGGCACAAACCCGCACCCAGAGTTTTCGGCTCAATCCGCTAGTCGATGGGGAAGTCGCCCCCAAATTGCTGAGCCGCCAGGTTGCCTGGTGTCCAAATGGTTATGAAATTATCCCCGAATGCCTCGCTGACTATCAGCAGCTGGCTGACAGCGGACGCGGCTATGTCCAAAATGCCGCTAGTTGGCTGCCGGTGCTGGCGCTCGCACCTGAAGCTGGTGAACGCGTCCTCGACCTGTGCGCTGCACCCGGCGGTAAATCCAGTCATATTCAAGCTCTAGCTAATGGTCAAGCCGACCTGGTATGCAATGACAATTCCAAGCCGCGCCTGATAAAACTCCAGGCTAATCTCAAGCGTCTCAACGTCCCAGCCGAGTTCATGCTAGCCGATGCTCGGCATATTTCCCGCCGTCAGCTGGAGGCCTTTGACAAAATTCTGCTCGACGCTCCATGTTCTGGTGAGGGGCTGATGAGCCTGAACGCTGGTGACGCCTCGTTGTTTGACAGCTGGTCGGTGGCGCATATCCGGAGACTGAGTGACCTACAAAAGCGCCTCATCCTCGAGGCTTGGCGACTGTTAAAATCTGGCGGCACACTTGTTTACAGCACTTGCACCATGGCGCCAGAGGAAAACGAAGTCGTTGTCGATTGGCTGCTGCGCCGTCAGTCTGATGCTGAGCTCATACCGATCGACATCGCACCGCTGCCAGATCGTGCGCCTGTCGTCCAGTCGTGGAACAACCGCGCTCTTACGCATGACCTGGGCGGCTGTTTACGCCTGATGCCGGGCAGGCTAACTGAGGCATTTTTTGTTGCGGCATTTCGTAAAACACCTCTCGCCGAATCAATGGTATAATAAGACTATGAGTAAACCCGTCATCCTCACTGGCGTGCGCGCCAACAACGATATTCACATTGGCAATTATTTTGGTGCCATTTTGCCGATTGTCGACATGGCGAAGCGCCGCTCGACCGATTTTGATATCAATCTATTCATTCCCGATCTTCACAGCTTCACTACGCCAATTGACCACAGCAAGTTGTATGACAGCATCCTCAGCAACGCCCGGATTTACACGGCCGCTGGATTACCACTAGACGACCCCTCTATTCATCTATATCGCCAAAGTTATATCCCAGCTCACAGCGAGCTAACATGGATTTTGGATTGCTTCACTGGGTTTGGCAGGATGAGCATAATGACACAGTTCAAAGACAAATCGCGTAAGTTTCTCGATAGTAAAATAACCAGGGAGGAAATGTCTGACGAACAGAAAGCTTGGGATACTATAGACAGAAATATTTCCGTCGGTCTCTTCAACTACCCAGTCCTGATGGCCGCCGACATCTTGCTCTACGGCGCCACCTACGTGCCAGTCGGCGACGACCAGACGCAGCACCTGGAATTTACGCGCGACATTGCCGAGCGGATGAACCGCAAATTTGGCGACTTGTTCATCGTGCCTAAACCAGTCGCCCAGCAGCATCAATTCTTCGGCAACGACCAGGGCTTGAGGATCAAAGACCTAGTCAACCCGACCAAAAAAATGAGTAAATCCGACGACAGCGGCAAGGGCGTCATTTTCCTTGGCGACGAGCCGCAGATAGCGCACAAAAAAATCATGAGCGCCACCACTGATTCGCTAGGCAAAGTACAATACGACCGCGACAACCAACCGGGCATCTCCAATCTGTTGGAGATTTTGACGCTGGTACGCCAGGACGCTGGACGAGACGTCAGCTTGGAGCAGACCATCAGTGAGTACGCTGGCATGGAGCGCTACGGCGATTTCAAGCGAATCGTGGCTGATGAAGTGGCCGAATTCTTAGCGAATTTCCAGGCACGTCTGGCGGTAGTTGACGAGCAGGCCATCGAACGCAAACTGGAGTCGAGCGAGCGCGACATGAACGTCGTCGCCAATGAAACCTTGCACCGCGTCCAAACGGCCGTGGGGCTACGGAGATAGGAACGCTCGCGTGAAAATCTCGCCGCGCACCGTCCTCAAGATCGCCAGGCTGTACCAACTGGCGGACGACAACACGCCCGTCAAGGCCTTGCGCCATCTGAAAGTCCAGACGGACGAATCGCACATCGTGGCGGAATTTATCCTAAACAAGCAACATTTCGCCGTGCTGTACGGCTCGATCGTTGACGAGGAATCAATTGACGAATTGTGGCCCGGTAGACCTGCCAACGCTGAGATTCTGCCAAACCCGCTTGATACGAGCTGCACCGAGACGCCGTTTCAGGGCAAGTTTGTCATGATGTTTCGAATTGTACCGACCAAGCAGCGCCTAGACGTCCACTTGTCCACAGCATTTGACCCGTCAATTTCGCGCAGCCTCTGGCAAAAATATATCAAAGCCGGCTACGTGTCGGTCAATCAGCGCGTGGTGACGACGCCGAAATTTGAGGTCGACGAGACCGACGAGATCGCCGTCAAGCTGCCAGAGCAGGAGCAGGCGAGTGCAGAATTGCCGATATTATACGAAGATGATGATGTGATAGTAGTAAATAAGCCGAGCGGCCTGCTGACCCACGCCAAAGGTGGACTATCGACCGAACCGACAGTAGCAGAAATCATTCGCCCCAAAACGTCGTTTGCCCCAGGCACCGATCGGCCGGGTATTGTCCATCGGCTCGACCGCGACACTTCGGGTGTGCTGATCATCGCCAAAACTGCTGACGCCGCCGCCCACCTACAAAAGCAATTCGCCCAGCGCACCACCAAAAAAACCTACCTTGCGGTAACTGACGGCGTACCAAAATTAGCCGCCGCGAAGATTGACCTACCGATTGGTCGCAACCCAGCCGCACCCAGCACCTTCCGCGTCGACCCGAACGGCAAGCCCGCCCAAACAACCTACCGCGTACTGACAGCAACTGATAACCAGGCGCTAATTGAACTCAAACCCACCACCGGCCGCACCCATCAACTCCGCGTCCATATGGCGCACCTAAATACACCAATTCTCGGCGACCGCGTCTACGGCAAACCAAACGCCAGCCGTCTGATGCTCCACGCCCACAAGTTAGAAATCACGCTGCCGTCAGGTGAACGAAAAACCTTTGAAGCGGCTATTCCTAGTGTATTTACCGAACTATTCCCTGATTGCACCCAAAACACCAAAGAACCGAGCCATCAATGAACCAGCCGCCTCTCATCTCCACCAACGACCAGGCCACAGTTGAGCAATTAGCAAACCATTTGCCACAGTCGCTGATGGTTATCGCTGAACCTGGCTTGGACGGGGCGGGGGTCGCCCGCTATTTGGCAAAACACCATCAATCAGACATCCTCACCGTCAACCCACTGCCGCAAAAGAACACTATCTCAACTGAACAAATTCGCGACCTGACAGCCATACTGCGCACTTACAGCTCTGTCCGCCGCGTCGTCATCATCAACCCAGCCAACGCCATGACCGAGTCCGCACAAAACGCGCTATTAAAAACCCTGGAAGAGCCAAATCTCAATACTCATTTTCTCTTGATCACCGCTGCCAGCACAGACCTCCTCCCAACCATCCAGTCCCGCTGCCAGCAGCTGACGCTCCACCGCACCACCGCCAGCCAAGACGCTCAGCTACTGGAAAAGACCGCCCTGACACCCCAAGAAAAGCGCCAAATAGCATTTCTCGCCGCTGGATTGCCGCTACTCATCACCGAACTGAGTCATGACGCCAAAAAACTAGCAGAGCGCCAGGCCATCGCCGCTAACGCCAAGCACATTTTGGAACATCCCAGCTCCTACGCGTCCCTGAAATGCGCCCTGCGCTACACCGACCGAGCAAGTGCCCTCCAGCTCATCGACATTCTCCTGCGCTTCATCCATTTCCAGCTAAAACATGCTGCCCAGCCGCCAACCATGCATCAATTACTCAAAAAAGTACTAGAAGCAGAGAAGTCTCTCCTAGCAAATGGCAATACGCGCCTCGCTTTATTGAAAATTGTGCTATAATTAAGCAGATATGTTAAGTCTGATATTCATTTTAGCAATTATCATTTGGGCAATCACCTACAAACCTTCCGAAGAAAATTCTGCAGATTTTCCAGCCAAGATTTCTGAAAAATTAGATCAGTTGTGGGCTATTGCGCAAGAATCAATTCGCGACAACAAATACCTCAGGGCAGAGAAGGCCCTGTTGACAATTTTGCGTGTCGATGAGAAAAACGCCACCGCATACAACCGCCTGGGTATTTTGTATGCCAAACAGCAGGCCTACAAAGACGCTATTGAATGTTTCGAAATCGCTCAGAGTTTAGAACCAAGCGCTTCCAGCCTGCACAATGTCGGTTTGATTTATTACGAAACGAAGAACTATCCTAAAGCAGCGCTAGCCTTCGAGCAAGCCCTCGAGATGGAGGATGATTTGGCAGCGCGCTACATCGCCTACGCCAAAGTCCAAGAGAAAATGGGCAATGGCAAAAAGATGATCGCTGCACTAGAAAAAGCAGTCGAACTTGACCCAATTCCACAGACGCTCACCGTTCTGGCTGAAGCTTACGACAACAACGGGCAAGCAGAGCTGGCCTCTGGACTACGCAAAAAAGCTGCCGCCATGTTAGTTCCAGACAGTCACGGTGCCGTACCGCGTCAGCGCCGTCAACCAAAACAGCCCAAAAAGTTGGTAATGTAGTTGCTTAGCCTATTTTTTTTTGCTATAATCACAG
>CAUSYU010000010.1:0-21031 GCA_963536065.1 uncultured Candidatus Saccharibacteria bacterium | reverse complement strand
TCATGACAATTGGTGGCATCATCACGAACGTTCGCACTATCATCACCAAATCTGGCAGCAAAATGGCGTTCGTGGGTCTCGAGGACAAATTTGGCGAGGGCGAAGTGATCGTTTTCCCGAATTTGTATGAGCAAGTTGGTGCCAAGCTCGTCCAAGACGCTGTTATTCGGGTGACTGGTAAAAATTCAGCCCGCGACCGTGATGGCAATTTGGGATCAGAAAGTAAGATGATTGCTGATGAGATTGAGATTATTACTGACAGTGATATCACCGGTTATGAATCAACCGGTCGTAAAATGGACGCACCAAAAGTAAGCGCCCAGTACAAAAAGGAAAAACGTGCGAATTTCCGTGCTCAAAAAACCAAGACCGTCGCTCCGGCTACCGCCAAATCGTCAAATCCATCCAAACCAGCTACCCGGCCGGCAGCTCCCGAGATGCCACCTGCGCGCCTGTTTCTGCAAGTGAAAGACCCAAGTGATCACGACAAACTGATTTCCCTCAAAAAGATATGTTCAACATCACCAGGGATCACCGATGTTGTGTTGGTGCTTGGTGAGAATGATCACAAGTCCGCCATTCGCTTGCCGTTCAAAGTCGATCCAGCACCTCAGCTACTTGAAGAACTGAAGGCGTTGCTGGGCGAAGAATGCATCAAATTGACGTAATCATTAGCGGCACATCATCTGATATAGTGCCATGCCGCAGGCAACGCTGACATTGAATGATTCTTTAGTGCCAAACATTGGGATTTCTACTGTTGTGGCACAGCGCGCTAAATGCTCGGCCGATATGCCATCAACTTCTTCACCTAACAGCAACGCGAACGTTTCTGGCGCAGTAAAATCTGGCAGCGAAATGCTATCTGGCGCTTGCTCCAGTGCGATGACTGGTAGGTTGCCGGTGTGCTCATTTTCCTCCAGCCACTCCTCCAGAGTTTCATAGCGTCTAAAGGGAACCATTTGCTCAGCGCCCAATGCTGTTTTGTGAATTTGCTTGGTTATTTTCTCAACAAGGTGTGGTAGCCGTGGGTCTGGTTGGTTGATGATCGCCAAATCTGGAAACGGGGTATAGCCACTGATGACAATTCGCTTTACTCCCAAACCTTCTGCAGTGCGAAAGATAGCGCCGACATTGTGCGTCGAACGAATATTGTGCAAAATAAGCGTAATTTCTGGTCGCATGAACTCATTATATCATTCGCTAAATCATAAGCACTTTGCTATAATGTTGGTGATGGATGAAGATTCTATTCAAGTACGTCGTCGCCAGCAAGACGAAGATGCTACCAGAAAACGAGCGTCAATTTTAGGCTTGCAATATTTAGATACCCGCAGTTTTGAGGCTGACTTGCCGCTAGAGCGAGATATTTTGACAATTGATGAGATGTACAAAGGGCGTATCATCCCCCTAGCGCACAATGACACTGATCTGTCCTACCGTTTTGGCGTAACTTCGCAGACGCCTCAGTCGTTGATTGCTAAAATGACAAAGGATTATCGCGAAGTTGGTAAAGTTGCACACTTTTTCTTGATATCAGGTGCCGCTTTTCGTTCATTTATGCTGCGGTTCGATCCGCCAAAGAGTATCGTCTATGATGATATCGAAATTGCCAAAGAGGGCGACAGCGAAACGCTGCAACAGGTGAGTCAAACACTGGCAACGGTCAGTTCAAATGACGTCTTTAACTACATCGTTGATCAAGCTGACAGGCTAGGCGCATCCGACATTCACATTGAAAATCAGCGCGAGTCAATTCGTATCCGTATGCGTGTTGATGGCGCACTGCACCCAGTGGCTGAGCTCAGTCGTGACCGCTACCGTGTCATCATGGCTACTTTGGCTTCCCGCGCAAATATTTCTACGGCTGCAACCGAACCGCAGTCTGGACATATGCAGCAGGAGATTTATCGTGACGGCGCCTCGCATCTGTTGAATTTGCGTGTTGAAGCAGTGCCAACAGTGTACGGTCAAGATGTGGTGATGCGTTTGTTTAACTTTGATACTGCCATGCTGAATTTGGATTTGTTGAGTATCACTCCGGCTGAGCGCGCGCAAATTGATGAAGTTATCTCACACCCACGCGGTATGGTTTTGATGGTTGGTCCGACGGGTTCTGGTAAGTCAACCACGCTTTACAGTATTTTGAATGCATTGAACACTACTGATCGTAAAATCATCACCCTGGAAGATCCAGTGGAAAACACCATTCCTGGCGTGACACAAATTCCCATTGACACCACGGTTGGTCAGGAATTTGCCGACGGTCTTCGTAGTGTGCTGCGTATGGACCCGGATGTGGTGATGGTTGGTGAGATTCGTGACAATGAAACTGCCCGCACCGCTATCCAGGCGTCAATCACCGGACACTTGGTTCTGAGCTCATTTCACGCCAATTCGACAGCGGCGGCGTTTAGTCGTATGATTGACATGATTGGGCAAAATCCTATCTTTAGCTCGGCGGTGCGTTTGTTGATCGCTCAGCGATTGGTCAGGCGGCTACATGACGAGAGCAAAGAGGAGTACGAGCCGGATGAAGCGACTCGCCGTTGGGTAAAGGAGACGCTGAAAGGAATTCCTGACACGGTTGATTGCCCAGATTTGGACACATTTAAGTTGTGGCGACCAGTGTCAACGCCAGAAGCACCGTTTGGTTACAAGGGGCGCATCCCAGTGATGGAACAATTGATTGTGACTGAGGAAATTCAGAAATTCTTGCGCGGAGATATTCTTGATATTCATGCCGAAGCCATTGAAGAAGTTGCTAAAAAGCAGGGAACTATTACGTTACTGCAGGCTGGGGTGCTGGCAGCGCTACGCGGCGAAACCACCATCGAAGAAGTGAACCGCGTCATTTAGGCGCGGCTCATATGGTTCGTATGAGTTAGCGGAGAACTTGCTACCGTATCACTGCGGCGACAGTCGATACTACTCGCTCATCAAATGGCGAAGGGATGACCTCGTCAGCGGTTGGGTTTTCGACTAGTCCAGCCAAAGCTTCAGCGGCAGCCAGTTTGTGCTGGTCGGTAATCTTTTTCACGCCGTGATCGAGCGCCCCACGGAAGATGCCTGGAAAGGCCAGGGAATTATTCACTTGGTTTGGAAAATCACTACGGCCGGTGGCTACCACCGCTGCGCCAGCCTCCCGAGCGATATCTGGCATGATTTCTGGCACTGGGTTTGCTAGGGCAAAGATGATTGGATCCTTGGCCATTTTCTGCACCAACTCCGGTGTGAGTAGTCCAGCGCGTGACACGCCGATGAACACATCAGCGTCAGTGATGGCGTCATCAATTGAGCCAGATTGTGAAGCATCGACGTATTCTAGTAGCGCAGTTTTTTCAGCATTTAGATCAGTGCGAGACGTGCCAACGATGCCGCGGCTGTCTACCGCCACGATGTTTCGTGCACCGTATAGGTGTAACAGTTTGATGATGGCCGTACCAGCTGCACCAGCACCAATAACCACAAATTTACAGTCTGCCAGGTTTCGGCCAGTTAATTTCGCAGCATTGATCAGACCCGCCAACACCACGACTGCCGTACCATGCTGGTCGTCGTGAAACACGGGGATGTCTAGCTCGGCCTTTAAGCGTTCTTCAATCTCAAAACACTTTGGTGCGGCGATATCTTCCAGGTTGATCGCTCCAAAGCTTGGCGCAATTGCCTTAACTGTGGCGATAATCTCTTCCGTGTCGTGAACATCCAGCACAACTGGCACAGCGTCAACATCGGCAAAATGCTTGAACAGCAGTGCCTTACCTTCCATCACTGGCATGGCGGCTTTCGGCCCCAGGTCACCGAGGCCCAAGATGGCTGAGCCATCGGAAATGACGCCGACCAAATTATTCGTCCAGGTGTACTTTGGCAAGTCTGCTGGGTTTTCGGCGATTGCTTGACTGACTGCGCCAACGCCCGGGCTGTAATACGAGCTCAATTTGTCACGGTCCAGTTCCTCTTGGTCGCGTAAGCTGGTAGTGATTTTACCCTTATATTTTTCGTGTAATTCAAGTGCTAATTTGTTGTAATCCATATCACTATTGTACTCCATATGGCAGGTTTTCTCCATCAGCTCGATAGATCATGTAATTCGCACGTCCATATAACCGTCAGACGCCTTGTATAGTTTCATATTCTATGCTAAAATACACTGAAGTTGTACAGAGTTAAATTATTCAAGCTTTGTTAGGTGTGGAGCCGCAGGAGTACAACTGCGTGGCCAGCCGAGGCGGGTTTGAAAGATAGGAAATGTCATGAGTTTTGAGCTAATCAATAAAGTCAATCAAGCACAGAAAAAGCAAGCAGTTGTTGACGCCCGTAGTGGTGACACCGTTCGTGTCTACCAAAAGATTAAAGAAGGCAATAAAGAGCGTATCCAGATGTTTGAAGGTGTGGTCATCCGCACTGACAACAAGGGTTCGCACACCTCACGCATCACTGTTCGCAAAATTGCGTCAGGTGTTGGCGTGGAAAAATCATTCTTGCTGCACAGCCCGCTGATTGAAAAGGTAGAAATTGTCCGCCGCGCTAAAGTTCGCCGCAAGTTCCTTAGTTTCCTACGCAAGCGTTCTGGTAAGTCAGCTCGCTTGACTGCCAAAAACTTTGACCGCGTGGCTGTCAATAACGTGCATGACTCCAAGGCTGAAGCAGAAGCTGAACGCTTGAAAGAGGAGGCTGCACAAGCTGCCGCTGCCAAGCAAGCTGAAAAAGACGCTGCTCAGGCAGAACTTGACGCCAAAGCTGCTGAAGTAGAAGCACGCCACAAAGAAGCGTAATTGATTTTGAGGCATACAGACCGCCCTCTCTAGGGGCGGTTTCTCATGGTATAATGCCAATATGTCGATCTTTCATTATATTTCTGTGTTTGTTCCGGTAACATTAGCGGTTGTCGTGCCGTACATGCTACGCCGCCATGGTTTCATCGACGAAAAGAAGTATCGCTGGCTGCTGTATATTGCCTGTGTGTTGTTTTTCATTTCGTGGTATTTGCCGTCGCCGCTGATCGAGGGGCGAGACACTAGCTTTACCACGCATTTCGTTGGCGGCGGATTGTTCACCGGGCTGTTGTGGATATATCTGGTATTGGCGATGCACTGGCGGTCGCACTGGCTGATGATGGCGTTTTCGCTGTTTGCACTGGTGTCAGCGCTCGGCTGTATCAATGAACTGGCGGAATTATATATGGTCAAAGTTGGTTTGGCGCGTATCACGCTGGATGATACCAGTTGGGATATTTTGGCAAATACGCTGGGTGCGGCGACGGTTTGGTGTGGCTGGATGCTCGTAACTTTGGCGGCAAAAAAGGGCCAGCACGCGCATGATTCTCGGCATTGATGAAGTTGGGCGTGGGCCATGGGCGGGACCGCTGGTGGTTGGCGCAGTGATTTTGGGTGGTGCTGAGATTGAGGGGCTAAATGATAGTAAAAAATTAACCAAAAAACGTCGCGAGGCTTTGGACGAGGTAATTCGTGAGCAGGCGACTGCGTGGGCGCTGGGCTGGGTGAGTGCCGGGGAATTGGACAATGTTGGTATGAGCCAAGCGCTGCGGCTGGCAACGCGGCGGGCAGTCAAGCAAATTCAGGCCCAGTGTAAAGAGAAGAATGTGGCATTTGATGAAATTATCATTGACGGGACAGTGAATTTTTTGGCAGATACGGCGCTGGAGCGATATGTGACGGTGATGGCCAAGGCCGATGGTTTGATCCCCAGTGTGTCGGCGGCGTCGATCATCGCTAAAGTGGCCCGTGACCAGTACATGACCGAGCAAGACATGGTCTATCCAGGATATGGCTTTGCGTCAAATGCTGGCTATGGTGTGGCCAAGCACCGTGCGGCGATTGAGCGGTTGGGTGTGACGCCGCTACATCGGCTGAGTTTTGCGCCACTGCAAAAATATGCCGGCACTGAGGGGAATTCGCAACCATCGTCTAGTAGTCAAATTAAACATCAGCAGGGAAATACGACGCGTCAAATTGGCGATATGGGTGAACAGACGGCCGCGGACTGGCTGACAGCGGATGGACATGAGATCATTGCCCGCAACTGGCGGACGCGGTACTGCGAGATTGATATTGTCAGCATGAAAGACGATGTGCTGTGGTTTACCGAGGTGAAATACCGCAAAAATGATGACTTTGGTGGTGGACTAGCGGCAATTACCACCAAAAAACAGCGACAAATGCGCTTTGCAGCTGAGCTGTTTATGACACAATATCCGCAATACGAAGGAAGTGATATGCGGTTACTGGCGGTCGCTGTTGAGGGTAGCCCACCGGTTGTAAAAGGGCAGGTAATATTAGAATAAAGTAGGCAAGAAAATAGCCCGCCGAACGAGCTCAAGCTGAACTCTGTTGTTCAGCGAGCTATTTTCCGGCGGGCGGTCAGCCCTTTCATATGTGCTCTTTGACTTCAGACATGAGTGATGCCAATTCGCTGTCAAGCGTCTGGAGCTCTTGCTCTAGACGCATCCGGGGTTCATTATCAAGCAGGCGGAGTGCCTTCTTGGCTATCTCATGATAGCTCACTACTAATCCAGCTGCGCACAGCATGTGTAGCCGGACCATCAGAACGGTTCGGCGGAGGCTCGAGAGAGCTTTTTCCTTCTCATTCACCCCCTGCAAGCGGCCGACTACGTAGCCACCAATAGTCGCCGTGCTAATGACAACAACAAGGAAAGCGTCCATGACTCCTCCTAAGAATCAAGGCTCAAGCAAAAAGGGCAACTTCACGCCCTTTTTTGTGGAAACTCGAGCGAAAAGCTAATATATTATATACCACTAATAGAATAAAATGTCAAGATATTTTGTCAAACATGTGGCGTAATATATCACAGCGTTGTTTGCAAAGCAGCGAGCACGCCCGCCTTGTCTCGCTCAATCAGCTCAACTCGTGCTGCGATTTCCGTGATACCTAGTTCAATCGTCCTAGTCAGTGCTGGGATACTCAGCATCGGCTCAAAGAAGCGGCGGAAGTCAGCCAGTTCGTCGCTCGTTGTCAGCCCGATGGCAGCGTAGCGGATAAAATCATCGTAGCTTTTATCGCCAGCAAAGGTTGTTTCGACCCACTGCCAATTGTCCTTCAGCCAATCCCAGGTGAGTTGGCGGCTTTCGTGAGTGCGGATGAGATAAACAAACCAACGGCTGGCGTCTTGCGGACGAATGACGTCGGGGCGCTTGAGATTTGCAAGGATCTTTTGCGCAGTTTCAGGGTTTTTAGTGGCAGTCAGTCCCAGGGTGATGTCAGCTTGCAGATCGTTTGACGGTGTCTGTTGGTAGGTCTGGAACAGACTGTCGATCATCTCTGGTGTCTCAAAGTGTCGCACGTTGGCACTGATGATCAGTGAACGGATTTCTGTTGGCAATTCTTCGAGGGGTTGACTGTCAAACCGTCGCTTGGCTTCCGCTAGCACTGCTTGGTCTTCGCTATAGATCATCAAGCCCAGAGCAGTGACGCGCCGCTCGCGGTCGTCGTCGGATTCGCCAGGCGTTTCGTCCCAGCCTAGTTCGTCAAACGTAGCGCGGGCAAACTCGCCAGAAATTTGCTTCAAGCGGGCTTTGCCGTCGTCATCATCGTTAACAAATTTGCGTAGCTCCGCCAGTGCACCAGCCGCCATGTCGAAAACCTTTTCGTTGGTTTCATGTTTCAGCGACAGCGCCAGTGGCAGGAGTGAAGCTGAATTTTCACATCCAGCCCGAGCTAATAATGTAGCGTCTTGGAGTAGGCAGATTTTGTCTAGTGTCGGTAGCTTATGAATGTTGGCTAATAGTTGCTCGCGAGTAGCGGTATCGTATTTGGTCACGAAATGCCCGTTCAGCCCACAGTTCAGCTGCAGTGGTTTTTCAATGGTGAATGTTTTCTCACGTTCAGTTAAAATTTCGTCATCAAGTGGTTGGTTGGTGAACAATGGAATCGGCCACAAGGCGTCAGATGGCTTATGATCGCCAATGAAAAAGCGTTCTTGGTTTAACGTGACAGTAGATTGCTCAGTCGAATTGTCCTGCTCGACTCGCACGATTGGCAAGCCTGGCTGGGAAATCCAAGTGTTCATCAAATCAACAACTGGCTGACCGCTGGCAGTCTCTAGCTCCTGCCACAAATCATCGCCAACAGTGTTTTGGTAGGCAAATTTTTCAAAATATGACTTCAAACCAGCTCGAAACGCCTCCTCGCCAATCAATCGCCGCACCATGACCAGCAGCCGCCCGCCTTTAGCGTAGACAATTGCCGGGTCAAACAACGTGCTGATTTCGTCCGGATGATTAACGTCGGCTTGCACTGCCTGCACGCCGTCCAGGCTGTCGCGCCGCAGCGCTGCGGTGACCTCGCCCGTCGCAAAATCCTCCCACATTCGCCACTTAGGATGCAGTGCGTCGACTGCCACATACTCCATCATATTAGCGAAACTTTCATTCAGCCACAGGTCATTCCACCACTGCATGGTCACCAGATTACCAAACCACTGGTGGCTGAGTTCGTGGGCGATGACGGTGGCGATGAAGCGTTTGGATGATTCCGGCGTTAATTTTGGGTCAGCCAGCAGGCAACTTTCGCGGTAGGTGATGAGTCCCCAGTTTTCCATGGCACCCGACGAGAAATCAGGCAGCGCCACGTGATCGGACTTTGGCAGCGGATATGGCACACCAAAATATTCGTCATAAAAATCAATGGAGCCAGTGGCGATGTCCAGCGCAAAATCCAGAGTCTCCTTGCTTTGGGCTGGTGTGGCCCAAACATTTACTTCAACACCGGACGTGGTGTGAGCGGTTTTCTTGTGGAGTTCGCCGACGACAAAAGCTAGCAAATAACTACTCATACGCGGTGTGGTGGCAAAAGTGGTTGTCAGCGCGCCATCCTTTTCAGATGATTCAGTGACAGGCATATTGCCAAGGACAGTCAATTCCGGAGCGGTCACCAGCGTCACGTCGTACGTGGCTTTGGCGGCTGGTTCGTCAACACACGGGAACACTTCGCGGGCATGGTGTGATTCAAATTGAGTGGCAAACAGCTGCTTTTTCACGCCATCATGCGTGAAATAACATGGATATAGTCCGTGCATGGCATCGGTGATGGTGCGGGAAAAGTCGATGCGAACGGTATGCTGGCCACTGGATAACTCTGGGCGCGACAGGCGTAATTCATCAAATTCACCGTGAGAAAACTCAGCCGGCTGATTGTCAATCAACGCTGAGTGAATAGTCAAATCTTTGGCGTGTAGCGAAATCGACTCGCCAGTCGACTCGCCGGAAATGATCACTGTGCCAGAAAACGATTTTTCCTCGGCGTGTGTCAAGTCGAGGGTTAGGCTATAGTGCTGAGGCGTAAATGTATCGAGTAAATGCTTGAGTTTTGTCATGGTTTTATTATATCATTTGCGGACTGTGAGATTGGCTGGTTGGAAAAGGCTTACGGTATTCGATATACTAGCAATATGAAGGGGGCAACATTACAGCGCAGGCGCATCATGGCCTTGTTTGTGGTGGTGTTGTCGGTTTTGGCGGTGTGGTCGTCACAATTGTCGCAGCCAAAGTTAGCTCCCATATCGCCCGATTTACAGCAACAATATTTCGGCAGTTCAACCGCGCTTGATGAATTGAACAAACTAGAAGTAAAGGGTCGTGCACCCAAAACAGGCTATACGCGCAAACAGTTTGGCAACGGCTGGGGTAAAATTGATGGTTGCTCGGTGCGTGAAGTGATTTTAGCCAGGGACTTGAGCGATGAAAAAGTAGGCGAAGGCTGCAAGGTGCTCTCTGGTGTTTTGCAAGATCCATACACTGGTCAAACCATTCATTTTCAGCGCGGTGAAAAAACCAGTTCCAAAGTACAGATTGACCACGTGGTGGCGCTGAGTGACGCCTGGCAAAAGGGCGCGCAGAATTTATCAGCGATTGACAGGGAAAAATTGGCGAATGATCCACTGAACTTGTTGGCATCAGAAGGACAAGCAAACCAGAATAAGGGTGATAGCGATGCGTCAACTTGGTTGCCGCCTAACAAGGATTTTCGCTGCCAATACGTCGCCCGGCAAATTGCGGTGAAGAAAAAATACCACTTGTGGGTTACTGATGCTGAAAAGCAAGCCTCCGTTCATGTTTTGGAAAAATGTAAGGGGTGAGCTAAGACTCAGCTGGCGGCTCGCATTTAGCTGCGATCATCTCAGCGAAGATCTCTCTTCTGTCGGCAGTATTTAGCTCTGGCTTGTGTTTCGGTCGATAGGTGCCACTGACATATGCAAGTTCTGTCATGGCATCTCGCATGGCGGAGAGTTGTCTGTCGACTTTTTTGCAGGCAGCTTGCCTGATGAAGCTCACCGACTCGTCATCTGCTGATAGTTCATGAACTTTACGGGCTTCAACGGCTAGGGCGATATTTTCTTCTGTTTCAATCAGGGAATTATCGATTGTTCTTCGCAAAATAGGGTCCTTTAATTCAGGAATATTTTTAAATATCATGCGCAGTATCTTTGAACCTATTTTGCGGTTCAAATACGATTCAGCTGACGCGGCTTCTTCGGGCGAATCAATGTCAAATACCTTATCGAGGTGGGGCATCAATAATAATGTTGTGATATCCTCAGGGTTAACGTAGCAATCCATTAGGCTACAACGTGCTTCATCATTGGCTGTCTTGATTGGAGAATCTGGAATCCGGTTATCTTTTAGATAGAACGTTGTTTCTTTATAAATCTGAATAGCCGGCCCAAGCACCCAGTCGCGTGTTTCAGGATATATAGGGACTTTGTCGACAGTAGCCGGTTTGCCAGTCAACCAATTTGTTTTTGCTTGGTCTAAAATAGGCCAGTTTGGCGCGATGTCCACTTGAAAACTGGGCTGGCCATCTTTATCGGTCGAGCGGATGGTAAACATAGTAGTATTATGTCATAGAAAGACAAAATAAGCAACAGTACGGACACAATTACATTGACAATAAAGAAATAAAATGCTATTATAATAAGGTGAGAAGTGAGCAAATTCGCCAGTATCCGGTCAAGTCACCGATGGATCGAGAGCATCATCAGGTAACGGAGCGGGTGCTTTACCCAGAGGAGCTTGATAATGCAGATTTTCAGCAAGCCTTGGCGCTGGCGGCTATTGCGTCGGTTAGTCGAAACCCAGGTTGGGTGAGCGATGAGGCAGCGGTGTCGCAAAATAAGTTCCTCGCAGCGAATATACCACACTCCTATGTTTTAGATCCGAAAAAAGAATCACCTCTAGAAAAGAAATCGCCATATATGGTTAAGCGGTATCGAACTAAGAGAGAGGCTGGGATACAGGCTGCTACCCTAAATACGTTAAATATGACATTCGCGGAACATGAATCAGACATTACTACTTCGCGGGTATTAGCGCTGGTGGGGGATGGTTATTCACCACCTGCTGGTGTTATCGAGAGAGCTCCGGGTAGATCATTGCGAGAACAATATGGTATGAACAAGGACAACCGTAATTATTATGCCATCATGGAGGAGCTGAATCGTATCCAGCGGAAGATTGATAGGGTGATTGGACGTTTTGCATCAAGAGTGTTGATCAATGATATGCGACGTGAATATAATGAGGGTGCAAATATCTTTTCGGGCGTCAAGGTGACGGAAAATAGAGAATATACCGAAGTATTCACTCTATTTGATCAGCCATTTACTGAGTTTACATCTGGACTTTGCATAGCGGCTTTGTCTAAGATAGCATGGGAACATCGTGGACTACGCGGTATGCTTGACATGGCTGCTGAGTTGCTATAAAATGTGCAGTGTACGTCCGGCCGCCAAGGTCGGAATTTTTCGTATGAGGATACGCGTATCGCAGCGCAGCCTCGTATCGTGATATAATAATCATAAGTGATAAAGGAGAGTAATATGGAAGATTTGAACATTAAGCAGTTGACGTTGGCGTTGCGGACGATTGCTGAGGAAAAGAACCTACCAGAAGAGACAGTTCTAGAGGTGATCGAGCAGGCCATCGCCGCAGCGTGGCGGCGTGACAACGGTACCCGTGAGCAGCTGGTGCGTGCTAGCCTAAACATCAATAGTGGCACGGCTGTGGTGTCGGTCGTCAAAACCGTAGTGGAAGAAGTTGAAAATGACGTCAATCAAATGAGCCTCGACGAAGCTAAAACCGTTGACCCGGCAGCTGAGCTGGGCAGCGAAGTGACGGTCGAGACCCACAACGTGACGACATTTGGCCGGGTGGCAGCCCAGACCGCCAAGCAGGTGATCTTGCAGCGGTTGCGTGAGGCAGAGCGCGAGGTAGTGCTGGCAGAATTTGAAGATAAAATTGGCACGGTGGTGACTGGTACGATTCAGCGGGTTGAGCCGCGCGTGGTGCGAATTGAGCTGGGTAAGGCCGTCGGTATCATGCCGCAGTCCGAGCAGATTCCTGGCGAATACTACGGCGTTGGCCGCCGCATCAAAGTATACATCAAGGACATCGAACGCGAAGGTCGCGGTCCGCAGTTGATCTTGAGCCGTGGCAATGAGGAATTTGTACGCTTCTTGTTTAGCCAGGAAGTGCCAGAGATGGAAACGGGCGCTGTGGAAATCAAAGCCATTGCCCGCGAAGCTGGTCGCCGCACTAAACTAGCGGTCGCATCAGCACTGCCAGGCGTTGATCCAGTCGGTACCTTTGTTGGTGGTCATGGTACGCGTGTTCAGGCGGTGATGAACGAAATTGGCGAGCAGGAAAAAATTGATATCATTCCGTTTGAGGAAGACGCGGCTGGCTTCATCGCTAATGCTATGAGCCCAGCGGAAGTACTGAGCGTAACGGTTAATGAGGACGAAAAGCGAGCGACGGTCTACGTCAGCGAGGATCAGCAATCAGTGGCTATCGGTCGGGCTGGGCAGAATGTTCGCTTGGCGTCACGTCTGACCGGTTATGAACTAGACATTGAGGCAAAGGCGGCTGTTAAACCAGCTGAAAACAAGCCGCGCAAGAATGTAGAAGATAGTCTGTTTAATGCCATTGAGGAAGCAGCAGAATAAGATTGGCGACGTACTTGAGCTATTTGCCGATAAGCGATGAAAGGAGGCGATGATGGAGCAGCAGCCAAGAGATTTCTCTGAGCTGGAATCGCGCCTGACAGATACGGCGCGGGCTAGCTTTGAGCGAGCTGGTGTGATTGCCCAAAATCAAGGAAGCCCATACGTGGGAACTGAGCATATTCTCCTGGGGATATTGGCTCAGAATTCTTCGCTGGGTGCTAAAATCTTGGCGGAGAGCGGCGTGACGCTTGATCGTGTTGAAACGGCGCTGGAATTGACGCCGAGTGCGGTGGTGTTTGCAGTTGTTGACCATGGAGTACGGGCTGATGTTTTGGCGACAGTGCGCATGGCATGGGAGTTGGCGCTGGAATTTGGACAGTCGCGAATTGGTACGGAGCATTTGGTGTATAGCATCTTGACGCAGCGCGAAGCACGGGCTACTAGGATTTTGCGTGATATGAACGTTGATTTGGAGGCGCTCCGTGGCGACCTGGAGGGCGTGTTTGATAGGCAACAGTCGGAAGCCGACCAACAAACTGAGTCAGTGTCGACGACTGAACGCAAATCTATCAAGCTGCTAGAGAAGTTTGGCAATGATTTGACGGAGCGAGCTCGGCAGGGGCTGGTCGATCCGATGATTGGGCGAGACAAGGAACTGTCGCGCGTCATCACAGTGCTGGGTCGGCGCAGCAAAAATAACCCAGCCTTGATCGGTGAGCCAGGCGTGGGAAAAACCGCAATTGTTGAAGGTTTGGCACAGCGAATCGTTGATGGTGACGTACCGGCATTTTTGGAAGGCAAAAGGATCATTCAGTTGGATCTGGCTTCCATGGTGGCGGGGACGAAATTTCGCGGACAGTTTGAAGAACGTTTGCAAAAAGTGCTAGCAGTTGCCAAGGAGCACCAAGAAGTTATTTTGTTTATCGATGAGCTGCATTTGCTGGTGGGCGCCGGTTCGGCCGAAGGCTCAATGGACGCCGCCAATGCTTTGAAGCCAGCGTTGGCGCGTGGTGAGGTGCGGGTGATTGGGGCGACGACCTTTGATGAATATCGCAAGTATATCGAAAAAGACGCTGCTTTGGGTCGACGGTTCCAGTCGGTTGTAGTGGCGGAGCCAGAGACAGAAGAGGCTGTACGGATGGTGATGGGGCTGAGTGGTCGCTTGGCGCTGCACCATCAGCTGAGTATCGACGAGGAGGTTGTGAAGCTGGCGGTGGATTTGAGCCAGCGGTACGTTATGGATCGATATTTGCCAGATAAGGCAATTGACGTGCTGGACGAAGCGGCGGCGTTGATGCGCTCAAAGCAGCCACTCAAGCCAGGTCGACGCCAAAAGTTAGCCCAGCAGATCAAGCGGCTGGCAGGTAAAATTGATGCGGCCGTGGAGGCGGAAGACTATGAACGAGCGGCGCGTTTCAAAACGCAAATGAAACAATTGGAAAAGCGTGCTAGTGACTTGGGCGCTGCTGACGATGCGCTGCCGCGATTGGATGAGGCTTATTTGAGGTCGGCGGTCAGTGCCATGACTGGTGTGCCAGTGAAGAAATTGGCGCACACCGAAGCTAAAAGTTTGATCAAGCTGGAGAATCGATTAGGTAAATTTGTGCTGGGGCAAACTGAAGCAATTGCTGAATTGGCGAGGTCCATTCGACGAAACAGCGCTGGACTGAATCGACACAGTGGGCCAATGGGATCTTTTGTATTCTTGGGCCCGACAGGTGTTGGCAAAACCGAACTGGCTCGCGTGCTGGCGCGGGAAGTGTTTGGTGGTGAGCAGAGCCTGATCAAAATTGACATGAGTGAGTTCTCCGAAAAGCACACCACCAGTCGGTTGGTTGGCGCTCCAGCGGGCTATGTGGGGTATGAAGATGGCGGTAAATTGACCGACAAAGTTCGTCGGCAGCCGTACAGTGTGGTGTTATTTGATGAGATTGAAAAAGCGCATCCAGACGTGATGAATCTGCTACTGCAACTACTGGAAGATGGTCAGTTGACCGACGCGCAAGGGCGAGCGATCAGCTTTCGCCATACCATCATCATCTTGACCAGCAATGTTGGCTCGGCGGGCATGATGAATACTGAAGCGCTGGGATTTGGTGGCGCAAAGAAACGCAGTGCCAAGGACGTGCAGCGACACAATGACCGGACGGCGCGGCAGGCTCTGGAGGATTTCTTGAAGCCAGAATTGATCGAGCGTTTTGATGCTATCATCGTATTCCAGGCGTTGAGCCGAGCAGTGGCTGGCAAAATATTTGATGGCATTGCCAGTGAGCTAAACGCGGCGATTGAGAATCATGACATGAAACTGGTAATTAAACCAAGTGTCAAACGCCATATCATTGACCATGGCTTTGACGCTGAACGCGGAGCAAGACGCCTTCGACGGACTGTGCAAACCTTGCTGGGAAATCCGTTGAGTGAAGCAGTGCTGTCGAAAGCGCAGGCAGGATCAACATTAATTGCGTCAATGAAAAAAGGTGAGGTGATAATTGATGTTGAAGATTAGCAAACTAGGGAGCTTTTTACTGTCAGTAGCTATATTGGCCTTCAGTGGTTGGGTGGTGTTCAACCGGCAATTCGTGCTCGACCATGTGCGAGCCTGGCAATTCCAGCCTAGCACTGAGATTGCTCAATTAGCGACAAACGCTGGCATGTCGGAGCACGGTAGATTTCAATTTTACGTAACTCAGCCACGGCTGGAGTCGTCCAGTGAGTTCAATGCTGAGTGTCGTCGGTCGGAAAAAGCCAGTCCAATTTTGGGTTGCTACAAGTCAGGGGAGGATACTATCCATATTTACAATGTGCCGAACCCTGAGCTTGACGGTATCAAAGAGGTGACGGCGGCGCACGAGATGTTACACGCAGCGTGGTCGCGATTATCTGACGCCGAAAAGCAGCGGCTGGGTCAATTGTTGGAACACGCCTATGCGAGGATCAAAGACAGCAAGCTGGAAGAGCGCATGGCATACTATGATCGAGCGCAGCCAGGCTCTCGGTCAAATGAGCTTCATTCCATTTTAGGCACGGAACATGCCGATTTGGGCTCAGAGCTGGAAACGCACTATGCTCGATTTTTCAGTGACCGATCACGAGTGGTTGCCTTGCACGCAAAATACAATCAGCGATTTGTTGATTTGGAGCGGCAAGTGACTACTTTACAGGCGAAGTTGAAACAGCAACGAGCGGTGATTGAGCAGCGAAAAGAAAGTTACGATACGTCGATGACAGCGCTAAATGAGAAGATTCGTGATTTCAATCAACGAGCTACTAGCGGTGGTTTTGGTTCACAGCAGCAGTTCCAGGCTGAGCGTTCGCAATTGCAAGCCGAAGGTCAACGCTTGAATAGTCAAAAGGCTGCGTTACTCCAGCAGATCGATCAGTACAATGCCGACGTCGAAAAACTAAATGCGTTGGGTGAGCAGGCTGACCGGCTCAGCCAAAGCCTCGACAGTCAAAAGGCGGTGGAGTGATGGCGCGGGCAAAATCACAATTCATCTGCCAACAGTGTGGCGCCAGCTATCCGAAATGGGTCGGCAAGTGCGAAAATTGTGGCGAGTGGAATTCGCTGGTTGAACAACTGCCGGTTGAGACCGGCGCGTCGGCGGTAGCCCGCAGCAGCGGCAAGGGCAAGGCGCTCACCGCACTCAGGCTCAGCGAGACGGCCGCCGAGACTAAGCAAGCACGGCTGGCAACCGGCATCGCCGATCTTGACGCGGTGCTCGGCGGCGGCTTTTTGCCAGGCGGCGTGGTGCTGGTGGCGGGGCAGCCGGGAATTGGAAAAAGTACCCTGCTGGCGCAAGTCGCGGCGTTTATTGCCCGGCAAAACCAAGTGCTCTATGTCAGCGGTGAGGAGTCGGTGTCGCAGGTCAAATTGCGGGCTGAGCGGCTGGGCGCGGTTGATTCAGAGAGTCTGCAGCTGGCGTCCAGCAACAGCGCCGAGGACATCGCCGCCTCTATCCAGACTGGCCAGTACAACCTGGTGATTGTCGATTCCATCCAGACCTTGTCGCTCGCAGACATTGCCTCAGCGCCAGGCTCAGTTAGCCAAATCACCAACTCATCCAACGTCATCATTCGCGCCGCCAAGGCCGCGAACACCGCAGTGATTTTGGTTGGCCACGTCACCAAGGAAGGCTCGATTGCTGGGCCGAAAGTCCTGGAACATTTGGTCGATGTGGTGTTGAATTTTGAGGGCGATCGCTACGGCGGTTTTCGCGTGGTGCGGGCGCAGAAAAATCGCTATGGTTCGACCAATGAGGCGGCAATTTTCGAGATGCACGAGGATGGCTTACGGATTGTAGCTAATCCGTCCGCGAGCTTGCTAGCCGAGCGGCAAAATCTCGACGGCTCGATTGTCCTGGCGACCATGGAGGGCGCGCGGCCGCTATTGGTGGAAATCCAGGCGTTGGTCAACCCGACGAATTTTGGCTATCCCAAACGCGCGGCCAGCGGCTTTGATCTCAATCGCTTGAACTTGTTGGTGGCGGTGCTAGAAAAGCGCACCAAGCTCAATCTCTCCGACAAAGATATTTACATCAACGTGGTTGGCGGCTTGAAACTCAGCGATCCAGCGGCGGACTTGGCGGTCGCCATGGCCATTGCCTCAGCCTCAGCTGGTCGCAAACTCAGCGACGAAGCGGTGGTGTTTGGTGAAGTCGGCTTGGGCGGTGAAGTGCGCTCCGCTCAAGGCTGGCACGCCCGCGTCAAAGAGGCCAAGAAGCTCGGCTTTACCTATGCCATTGCGCCAAAAACTCACAAAGACGCATTTGTGCGCGGCGTCGGTGATCTACGCCAGGCACTGATCGACTATTTACAATAACATTATTCTATAAAAGGAAATTAATATGGAAAAAACAATCGAACTTCTTATCATTATCATGCTGCTGGCCATCATGGCAGAGATATATCTGCTGGTCAAGCCGCGGCGGCACGCAGGTAGCGGCACGCAGCTGCCGATTTTGGTTGACACGTCGGTGTTGATGGACGGCCGGGTGGTTGATCTAGCAAAGACTGGTTTCTTGTTGGGGCAGATTATCGTGCCGCGCAGTGTGCTGATAGAGCTGCAACTACTGGCTGATGGCGCTGATCACGCCAAGCGCGAGCGCGCCCGCTTCGGTATGGACGCCATGAAGGAACTCAAAGATGTGTTGGGCGGCTCGTTCACACTGCTTGACGATGCGACGCGCATCCCTGAGGGTGTTGATAACCGTTTGCTGCAACTCGCCAAGGAAATGAACGCTGCCATCCTGACGCTGGACTACAACCTAAACAAGGTGGCGCAAGTCGAAGGTATTCAGATTCTCAATATCAATGAGCTGGCCAAGAGTTTGCGCATGAGTTATCTACCTGGCGATGAGCTAGTGCTTGAATTGACACAAAAAGGTCAGGATTCTCATCAAGCAGTCGGCTATTTGCATGACGGCACCATGGTGGTGGTTGAGCAGGCCAAAAAGTTCCTGGGTCAGAAAAAACGCATTGAAATCATCCGTAGCCTGCAAACTGACGCTGGTAAAATGATGTTTGCTAAGGTTGTCGAGCAGACCACTCCGCCAGAGCCAACACGACAAACAGCTGTCATCACAAAACGTCGCTCTGTTGGTCGGAGAGTGCAGACTAGTCCAGAAGGATCAGCCAAGAAAACTACTAAAAAGCCAGCAGTAAAAACTCAGAAGCCTGTGCAGCAAACTCGTCGTCGTTCTACGACGACAAAAACATCAGCCCAGCGCGAGGCTGAGCTGATTAGGTTGGCGAATAGTCAAGACGATTAATCGTCGCTGACAGTTTTTGAGCTACTTGCGGTGTAGTACCCTTCGTCGCGGACATTCACGGTGATAGTGTGTGATCCTGATGACACATTGACTGAGATGCGGTCTGAGGCGCTGTTACCGCTGATATTGCTTGATTTGACTGAACGTCCGTCAACCAAGATATCAAGCGTCGCTAGACCAAATTTTCCTCCATCAACACTGACATCAATAGTGTATTTATTACTCGAGCCAGACGCGGTGATGCTAGCGACACGAGGCTTGGCATCGCTACAGTTGTGCACATCGTCGTCAGCGGTAGCGTTGTAACCTGCTGGCGCACTGAAAGACTCTTTCTTGGTGATTGGGTCGACTGCCTTGATCACGTCAACTTCTTCTCGTGCGCCCTCTGGAGTACAGGAAGTAGCCTTCTTTTTAGAGATGCGGTCAAATGTCATCTTGGACGAGCTTTGTCCTTGGTTTTGGTTCCACCACGATGGGTACAGTTCTTTGCCATTCTGCTTGATACCAGATGGGCGGGTGTACCACATGCTTGATTTCCACTTGCCAGCTGGCTGGTAGACCTGGGTATGTGCAAAGCTCATGACTTTCTGAATCACTGGGAGACCAGTTGACGAGTTTATGGAGGTCAATGTACGACTGTCGGAGTTACCAAGCCAGAGGGTCATGGCGAGAGCTGGTGTATAGCTCGCCAGCCAGATGTCTTTTGGTTGATTGCCCTTGTCGGAGGTTCCGGTCTTGTAGCTAGCGCGCACACCCGGGATACTTCCTGTCACCAATGTGCTCGATCGGTCAGCTAGGATGTCGTTGGTGATATAGGCGGCCTGCGGATCGACAGCTTGCTTTGATTCATCTTTCCATTTGAGAAGGGTTTCGTTTTGAGAATTAATCACTTCCGACACTGAGGTGGATTTTTTACTAACACCCAAGCGAGCCAAGGTACCATAGGCATTAACCAGTTCAGTTTGTTTGGCGCCACATCCACCGATGGCGGCTGATAGACCATAGCCACCTGAGTCTTCCTCCTGCTTACAGTATTCTGAGTTACCAAGACCTCGGATGAACTCTACAGTTGGCTTTGGACTGCCGTTACCAGCGATATACATCGCTTTCACTGCTGGGGTGTTACGAGACAAACCGAGCCCTCGGCGAATGGTGATGTCGCCCATGAATTTGTTGTCCCAGTTGTTCAGCTTAGCGCCATAAATTGAGTCGATATTTTCATCTTTTAGTATGGTGCCACTCCCATATGCCTGACTACCATGCTTGCTAAACAGGTGAGTGAACACAAATGGTTTGATGGATGAACCTGGCTGGACAAAGGCGGTGGCTGCATTGTCCTGACCAAAGCCCGGATAGTTAAAGTCACGGCTACCCATCAGGGCAACGATTTGACCCGTTTGCACGTCTTCTATGACTGATGCACCGTTGTGAGCGTTGATGGCGGCTGGACGACCAGTCGCAAAGAAGGCTTTCATTTCATTTTCTAATTTCTCTTGGATGCGCCAGTCCAGTGTTGTTTTGACGGTCAGTCCGCCTCGTCCAACAACCGCTTGACCGAGCTCTTTCTCGAGTTGTGATCGAACCATCATCACGAAGTGTGGCGCTTTCATACCTTCAGTCTGCTCAACTTGTGGATATAGATTATCAAGAATTGGGTACTTTTTGGCTTCATCTGCTTCTTTTTGAGTGATGTAGCCTTGTTCTGTCATGTAGTCTAAGATTGTGTGTTGGCGCTCGATCAACGCCTTGTTGCCAGCAGTATTGTACGGATTAAAGTAGGACGGATTCTGCGGAATTCCTGCTAGCAGGGCTGCTTCGGCTATAGTTAGGTCTTTTGCGCTCTTGTGGAAGTACGTTTGTGCAGCTGACTCAGCGCCATTACGGCGACCTCCATATGGCGATTCGTTGAGGTATAGTGACAAGATTTGGTCTTTGTTGTACATGCGTTCAACCTCAATCGCCAAAATCATCTCTTTGATCTTACGCGGGATACCCTTGAGGCCACGTTCGCTAGCTTCATCAGCAAAGAATACCTGTTTGACGAGCTGCTGGGTCAATGTCGATCCTCCTTGGACCTGTCCTCCAGATGCCGTTGAGAACACAGCACGCGTCAAGCCACTGACACTAACTCCGTGGTGCTTGTAAAAATCCTTGTCCTCAATGGCAACAGTAGCATGTTTCAGGTGATTGCTAATTTGGTCACCTTCGACCACCAGTTTGTAGTTACCAGTTCCTTTATCTTCCCAGAGTAGCACGCCGTTACGGTCATAATATTTCGTGACTG
>CAUSYU010000009.1:0-21607 GCA_963536065.1 uncultured Candidatus Saccharibacteria bacterium | reverse complement strand
CGTTGACTAACTTACCCGGAACATAAACCATCTTTTTAGGTGGTTTATTGTTTGTGAATTTTTGAACGTTAGCATCTGCCAGAGCTGCTGCTTCAACGCCCTGCTGGTCGATGTCGGTCGGCAACTCAAGCTTCGATCGAAGTTTGCCGTTGACCTGAACAATGATAGTCATCACATCACTCACCAGATATTTCTCGTCCCACTTTGGCCAGTGATTGACGTGAATGGTATCAGTGTGGCCCAGTTCCTGCCACAACTCTTCGGTGATATGTGGCGCGAATGGCGCCAAAATCTGTAGCAGGCTCTCCAGAGTAAACTGCCACGTTTCTGTCGCTTGCATGCCGTGTGACTCTTTGAACTTATATAGGCCATTGACCATTTCCATCATCGCCGCTACGGCCGTATTGAACTTTTCGTCCTCAATGTCGCGAGTGACTTTTTTGATGGTTGAGTGCGTTAGGCGCAGAAGGGTGGCGGCGTCGCCCCCTCCGACAGAGGCTGTGGAGGGTTCGCGAGTAGCGGACGCTCCAGCCGAACGCTCGCGAGTAATCTCCTGTGGAGATTTGAGCGAAGAGTGTACTCTGGAGAAGGATGGCGCCGCCACAAACTCCTGCACCACATTCCAAACTCGATTTAAGAAGCGATACGTCCCCGGCACTCCGCGCGGATCCCACGGCGCATCCATATCATATGGCGCGATAAACATCTCATAGACGCGCAGCGCATCAGCCCCGTAACCACTGTCCATGATTTCCATCGGATCGATGACGTTGCCCTTAGACTTAGACATTTTTTGACCGTCTGGCGCCATAATGTAAGCGTTATACATCATCCGCTTGAATGGTTCTGGTGTCGGGACCAAGCCAAGTTTATAGAAAAATCGCATCCAAAAACGACTGTACAGCAGGTGTGCCACCGCGTGGTCAGCACCGTTATAATAATCCACCGGCATCCAGTGACTAATGCGCGCTGGATCCCACGCCTCGGCATCATTGTGCGGATCAAGATAGCGCAGGAAATACCAACTAGAGCAAGCATAGCCATCCAGCGTGTCAGTCTCGCGTCGGCCTTCACGCCAATTGTCACCCGCCGGCTTTGGCTCAGTAATCGGCACGGTTTTACCCGTCTCGACGTCAACCCACACGCGCACCCAATCATCAATTTGCGCCAGGACCGACGTATTACCACCTGTTGGTTTGAAGTTCTCGACCTCTGGCAAAATCACCGGCAAACACTCATCCGCCACAGCGATCGGCGCATAACCGTCAACATGGACCATCGGAATCGGCGCGCCCCAGTACCGCTGGCGAGAAATCAGCCAGTCACGCATTTTGTAAGTAGTTTTGCCGCGACCAGAGCCCTGCTGTTCCAGCCAGGCTACGATTTGCTCGCGGGCATCCTCGCTGCGCGTGCCATCAAATTGCCCGGAATTGATCAATTCGCCTTCACCCGTGTAACAACCAATGTCTGCCGAATCTTCAGGCTTATCAACCACTTGAACAATCGGTAGATCAAATTTCTCAGCAAAGGCGAAATCACGCTCATCGTGCGCTGGTACCGCCATAACCGCACCCGTACCATAGCCACTCAGTACATAGTCAGCCACCCAGATTGGCAGCTTTTGGCCATTAACTGGATTGATGACGTAGCTGCCAGTAAAGACGCCGGATTTATCCTTATTTTCCTGACGCTCAACGTCAGACTTCTGCTGCGCCGCTTGAACGTATGCTTCAACCTTGGCGCGCGTGTCGGCATTGACCAACTGAGAAACCAGTGGGTGTTCTGGCGCCAAAGCCACGTAGCTGGCGCCGAACAGGGTGTCGGGGCGCGTGGTAAATACGGTGATTGGTGGTACATACTCGAAATCATAAACCGTGAATGTATCCTCTAGTGAAACTTCTTCACCATAGAACTTTTTAAAACTCAACAATTTTTCATTATCATCACTATAACGTTCATGTCCAGAAATATCGTTAGATATATCTCTTAGTGGAAGCTGGTGGATATTAACTATTTTTATATATCCAAATGAATATACTTTTTCTCCATCACGCACCATAGCATCAGCAATATCGCCAACCTTCAGTTTTTTAGCTTCATACCTAATTGTATTGGTTTTTTCACCAGAAATAACTTTTTCTGCCAGATCAGGGGTGAATTTTAAAGAGTCAGATGCCGTTAAATTAAGGGTAAAGTCAACTTCCGCGCCAACCGACCGGCCAATCCAATTTTTCTGCATGGTTTTGACCATCTCCGTCCAGTCCAAGTCGTCAGTTGCCTCCAACATCTCATCGGCGTAGGCGGTGATGCGGAAAAACCACTGTTTGAGGTTGCGCTTGGTGACAGGATTGCCGCAACGCCAACATTTGCCGCCCTCAACCTGCTCGTTAGCCAGCACCGTATTGTCAGTATCGCACCACCACTGCGGCTGTTCCTTTTGGTACGCCAAATCGTGTTTGTATAGCTGCGTAAAAATCCACTGAGTCCATTTGTAGTACTCTGGATCAGCCGTAGAAATTTCCTTCGTCCAATCATAGCTAAATCCGAGTCGCTTCAGCTGAGCGATGAAATGCGCTTTGGCTTCGTCGTGCGCCACTCGCGGCGTTTTACCAACCTTGATGGCGTAGTTCTCCACCGGTAGACCAAAACTATCCCAACCAATTGGATGATATACATTGTAGCCCTGCTGACGCTTCAAGCGCGCTTTGATGTCAGCAAACTGAAACGTCCGACCATGGCCGATGTGAATACCAGCCCCGGTGATGCCAGGAAGCATGCTCAAGCTGTAGTACTTGGGGCGCGTCGTATCACCAAGGTCAGTGACGTAGGTGCCATCAGCCTCCCATTTATCTTGCCATTTTTTCTCAATTTCCGTCGGATTGTAGCGTTTCATATCTGTAATTATAGCACGAAAATCGCCCCACATGAGAGTGAGGCGATTGACCGTCAACGAAAGGCTAGTTACGCTTCGTCGGCGTCACTGGCTGAGTTTGTCGAAGTACTAGTTTTTGGAACAAAGCTAGACAGTGGGCTTGATTGGAGCTTTTTCATCACATCTTTCAAGTCTTTTGCGTTAGATGGCGCTTCAACCTTTTTGGCATCACCGTACATGACGCCTGTCTCGAGAGAGACCTTATTACCCTCAGATGAACCCTCAAATTCTACGCGGCGAACTTGTCTCTTTGAGTTGTCGATCCACAATTTCAGAGAAACATCCACTTTCTTGAAATCAAGTGCATCTGTGTCGAGCGCTTTTGAGCTACTGCCACCACATTCCTTAATCTTCTTGGCGTATGTTGTTTCGCTCAACGCCTTGGCAAAATTCTTACGCTTCTCAAGAGTAGCGTCGCTCAGGTCAATTTCAAATCCACGCAGACCATCTTTTGTTCCCAAATCTTTTTTGATTTGTAGGAAATTGTTGTCGCGGTATACTTGAGCGATTTCTTCGCGAACAGCAGCATCATCCTTAGCGCGGCGAACTGCATTCATCACACATTTTGCTTCTTCTGACTGCTCTAGGTCGTCTGAAGAGATCTTGATCCAGTGGCCGTCGATCTCATTGATGAGCGTCTCGAATTGCTTCAGCATCGTTTCTTTGAGTGATTTTGTCTGAGATCGGCTAGAAATCGCACCACCTGGCGAGGAAACGCTTTCCATGTAACGATCTATCGCTGTCTCGATTGAGCTACGAACATTATCCAGTTTAATATACGTTGCGTCTTCAGTATTGCGTACATTCACTTTTGGCAGCGCGAACTGTATTGTTTTATCAGAACCACCGGCGTTAACTGTTATATCAGCTTGCAGCTCCTGACTCTTCTCTGCATCTGATGATTTGAGTTTGATGGTAACTTTTTGATTACCCTTGCCTTCAAAAGTCAGCCGTCCTTCAGTGACGGAATTGTTCGACATGATTACATTGACAATCGATGCCTCCAGCGCGCGCTGCGGGTTGTTAAATACCAACAAATACCACAACAATCCTGCAATCAAGCCAATGGTGACTAATGACCCCACGACCAAACTAATAATCAACTTTTTGCGATTTTTCTTTTTCGGTTTGTTGATCGCGCCCATGATAGGCGGCTGTTCAGCCGGCGGCGTTGACTCAGCCGGTGCTGTTGTTGGCTGCTGTATGCTCATATACCCTCCAAATTACTACTATGTTATGTATTATATCAGCTAATCACTAAAACGAGAGAAAAATGCATTCTTCCTGGCTATCCACTCTGGCGTTTGGCGAACTAATTTGTTTTCATCAACCGCTGTATGGAGGTTAATTTTGATGGCTTCCTCCAGCCAGACACCGCCCGAAGAACCTTTGAACAGCGCAATACCGTCTTTTTTCAGTTTGTCGCGCACAAAACTACCAGCTTCGATGGCGTCTTTGCATTCTTTTACCTGGCAGCCACGCTGACGAGCCGATGGCGCCAAATACTGGTTGGCCATTTCTCCAACTGTCACTACCCAGTCAAGTTCATTGGGATTACACAGATAGCCTAGTTTAGACATTTCTTGTGGCATCGACTCTCTCAGACCGTTGATATTACCCAAAACGGCGATCTTCTGAGGCGAGCTCAAACTATACAATGTCTGGATGGCCGCAGTCGTGGTTGATGGCGACGCGCTGTAACTGTCGTCTAGGAGAATGGTATCATCAGCACCACGCAGCAACTGCATTCGTCCTGGGATCGGGCGCAGTGCCGCCAAGCCTCGCTGAATTGAGCCGACATCCATGCCTAATTTGACAGCCACAGCCATGGCGGCTACTGCTGGCCTGAGGTTGTGTTCGCCCAATAGCTTCAGTTGTGTTTGAATACCCTCTGGATATTCCGGTGAAATCATAGCACCAAAATGTCCTTCGGTGAGCGAGAAATCATGTTCATCAAAATAATATTCTGCAACCCCACTGGTGCCATAGGTGGTTATATTAGGATTCGTCACAAACGCCGCAAACCGACCTTCGATATCATCGCGATTGATCAACGCCATCCGAGAGTTATTACCCAACGTAATCATTTCCTGAGCGACTTCTTCTATGGTATGTTCGACGCGCATGCGCCCCGTAGTAACGGAAGTGATGACGGCAATATCCGGTAAAATGACGGTTTTGAACCAATCATGAAAGCCAATGCTTTGCGGACTAAACTCCTGGACGATCACTTGCGCTTCTGGATGTTCAGCGCGAGCTCGTTTTTTGACAGCGCGGTACATATTGCGGCGTGCGAAGAATCCCCATTTTTTTTCAGGACCCTCAGGATAGCGTACTCCCATAATCTGCAGCAAGGTCTGCATGTGAGATTTTGGCTCCAGCTGCGGCATAGCGATAGCATAGCGCTGCGACAAAACCGTACCGATGGCGATCTTGGCGCTTGTCTTGCCAGTGCTGCCCGTCACCGCTATCAATTTAACATCCGCGTGCGAAGCGAAAAACTCACGCACTAACAATGGAATTTTCTTTTCAAATGATCGTCGAAACATATACTTATCATACCATAAGCGACTTGCCGAAACCAATGCAAGTCGCCGAAATAGCAAAGCGGAGCTGCTACGCGCCCACCCGGGGCATGTTGAAAATGTGTTTGTCTTTTAATTGGCAAGCATAGGAGATGCCCCTATGCGTACCAGCTCACTTGTGATTATGCACCAATTGTCATAAAAACACAAGCACTATTTTTGCTTTGTGTATTCTGGTAATACTTTTCCGGCGAGCGCCACTGCCATCAGCACTGCAAAACCGCACATAATCGACGGGATGCCGGTGATGGTTGATGGATCGATGATATTGACAAATGTCGTTGGCGCAATGAACAGCACGTAGCCGATGATCAATGACCACAATGAGCGGCGAATGTGTTTTTTGGCGTTTTTGCCACGGGTGTAAGCGTAGGCAATCGCCACAAACAATAAGCCATAGTAATATAATCCATACCATTCACTGATACCTGGCTGATTTTCAAAAATGACATAGTTTCCCAAGCAAACGCCAGCGCTAACACCGTTTACGGCTAGCAAAAAATAGCTAATGAACACGACCGCTAAGGTATACCCCAGCACTGGAATCCAACGTCGTTTGTCGGCAGAAATTTGATAGACCAGATGAATGCCAAGAGGCGGCAACATGGTAATCGCCACATACCCAAGCTTCGCCCAGCCCACGCTATCAAACAGCACCGTGCCTTCACAAACGTTATATTCAGCCCATTGAAACAGCGCTAGACAAACGAGCAGCGCCACGACGATCCTCGTCACAGGATTTAGTTTGTAGCGCCACATCGTATGAATCGCTAAAATAATCTCAATAGCCAAGGTTGCCAGCATCACAGGCGGCGAAAAACAGTAAAGCTTCGGTGTTCTGAATTTATCCATATGTGCATTATACACTAGTCTTAGCTAGTCTTGATGTGGTGCTTTCGGTAGAACAGCTTGGCGGACTGCTCAATCTCCCGATGGCGGGCCTTGCCGCGAACGTCAATATCCAGATGCGTACAGACGATATCTCCAGTCACCATAATCTTCACACCCGCCTCACGCAGTCGATGCGCCAAATCTTGCCCTTCGTGATAACGAAACGCTGCGTCATAGCCGCCAACCTGTATAAAATCATCGATCAGCAGTGCAAAACTTCCCTCAGCGACCCAGTCAACCTGGCGATCCGTCGTAACCCGCTCACCCCAAATCCATGGATAATCCCAGCCTTGCTGTTGCAACATTTGGCGATCGTCTGCCTGAGTTGCCCGCGTAAATTGCCAGTCGTGCTGCGGGTGCATTTCATGACCATAATTCCAGGCCATCGGCTGACCGTTGTTGTAAAGAATAGTACTGCCAAGCATGATATGATTTTCGCTAGCAAACTTTTGACGCAATATATCAGCAACATTCTCTGTCTCAACGCGCATGTCACAATCGATAAACCATACAATGCCTGTGTTATGTAAGTCCAAAAAACGATTGCGATTCGCTCCCGCACCAACATTTTTCTCACCAAAGATAAAATTGACTGCCGGAAACTCACGAGCGACGTCTTGCAGTACTTGCTGGTCAGTAGAATGATCATCAAGCACCGTGATACTATCAAACTCCTGTTCTGTCAGCTGCGCCAAAAGATTTCTCAAAGCCCGAGGCGCGTTATAGTATGGGATGGCAACATGAACCTGCATTTATTCGTTCACCTCATTAACAAACCAACTGCCAAATTTTTGCCAATGTTGGAAATTAGCGGGATCAATCTTTTTATCATTGCAGCGATGTGCAAACTCTTCCGCAATCGTTAATCCACCACTACCTTCCATTGATACGACCTGATTCATCGACACCCCTTCGCCGCGCGGTTCGCTCACAAAAACACCATATCGGTCAAATGTAAATACCTTTAGCTTATCACCATCACAATATGCCACGACGTCGTGCAAGATAATTCTCCGGTCATTTTTATCTTTCATCAAAGCCAAAAAATCTTCAGCCGTAAACCAATTAGCAACATCCTTCATATAACCACCCGGAAAACCGCCGAGCGCGGGTACCTCCCAATTACTATCATTAACAACAACCGGCTTACCAACTTTCTCGTACGCCGCCCGAATCTTAGCCTCGGTAATTTTCAACGGATCGTGATGCTGAATTTCGTCAATATCAAGCTGCAGCGATTCGACAGCAATATCATAGTTTTTCAGTACTGCTGCCGCCTCCTCAAGCTTACGCGGGTTGCCAGTAGCAAATGTAATTTTCTTAGGCATCGTAAATATTATAGCATTTCACTCAAGTGCTGCCAGAAATTCACGTAACGGGACAATTGGTTTAATTGTAGGGTACGTGACTACATATTCGTCAGCATAAAGTTCAGCACGAGTTCTGCCACCATAGCCATCCGGGCAAAATATTTTATCCCAGCCAAAACCGCCATTGCCCACAGGATGCTTGGCGATGACGCCACCAAGTTCAGCGCGGAACAATTTGGTCTGCTCACCATCGTAGTAGCCAAACACACACGCCGCCACCGCCGATCGGTCGTCAAAACCATCAAGCATCCGACAGAGTTTCTCTAAACCGTTCGGCTCCTCGACAAAAAACTTGATAAACGGACCCGGCAGTCCACCCAGCGCCGTAAACCCGAGCGCCACATCCTCAACCAAAACCGGACATTTGGCGACCATATACGCCTGGCGAACTTTATGCTCAACAATCTCTTCCAAGCTCGTTGATTGAATCTCCGTTAGATCAACTGCCTGGTGCCTTAGCGGTAAACCTAGCACACGCGCTAGAGTATCTGCTTTATGTTGATTACCCGTGATAAACGTAATGTTTTTTATCATATTTTATATTTAGCTCTTTTCTTCACGATACTTCTCTGGCTGGGCGCGGAAAATTTCTACCCATTTACTGTCATCAACCAGGTCGTTATATTCAATATAGTGCCGATTATCAAAGCCGCCTTTTTTCTGCTTTTTGCGCGCCATTTCCTCTTGAACTTGCTCTATAGAAAAGCCAAACGCCTGGCGCAGCGTGTCAACGACTTCTTGCAAATCAGCCAGCTCTTTGAGCGATTCATCACGCTGTTTATCACCCAGCGGAATCTCGTCTGCCTCCTCGTGGATCTTACGGACTAGCTCACGACAAAATTCCTGACTGTCCAATTCACGGTATTCCGTATGCAACACTTCTGGGTCGTCCAAACAATTTGGCACTACTTTGTCACGCACTAATTTTTGTAAATAAAATCGGACCATCTAATTACCTCCGCTGGGCTACTGTTTTAACGCCGTCTTCGTACACCACCTCATCAATCATAATTTCCTGAATATGCTTGTCGTCACAAAATGCAAAAAATCGAACGGTTTTCTGCTGCTGCCAGGCTTGAACTATTTCCGCCCGCACACCATCAGCGATGTCGCCAAATACCCAGAGCTCATCAGCGCGCACCACCAGTGTATTATTGGCGCGTCGCACCGTATCACGCTCCACCGCATCGAGCAAAAAGTAGTCAAAACTGGTAAATGGATTGATTGGCACAACGCCTTGCTCGAGCACAAATTTCGTGACGAACAATCTCATGTAAAAATATCTTGGACATGGCAGTAAACACAACCGTGTCGGCGGGTTTAATGGCGAGGGCGCGATGTGATTGCTGTGTCATGGTTATACCTCCGTTATCGTATAAGCTCTAATAATGTTTGCTCGTCAATAATTTTAGTGCCGTATTGTTCGGCTTTTTTTAGCTTGCTGGCGCCAACTTTGCCGCCGGCTACCAAATATGTTGTGTCTTTTGCAACAGCAGTTTGGAAAGTACCGCCGAGATTACGAATTTTTTCAGCAGCGGCATCACGCCCCATTGATTGCAAAGTGCCGGTGATGACGAAACTCTGACCAGTCAGACTACCGGATTTTTTAGTAAATTGTGGCGTCACACCAAGGTCGGCAAATTTTTCGAGCAGCGTCATATTATCTTCATCAGCAAACCATGCCATGATCGACTCGGCGACAATTTCGCCCACTCCGTCTACCTCGCGCAGCTCGTCAATGGTCGCCTGGCTTAATTTCTCGATACTTTCAAAGTGATTTGCAAGGTCAATCGCCGTCTGCGTGCCGACATGACGAATGCCAAGGCCGAACAAAAATCGCTCCAACGCTGGCTGTTTCTTAGCAGCAATGGCATCGATGAGCTTTTGCGCAGAAATCTCAGCAAAGCGCTCCAACTGCAGCAAATCATCTTTCGTCAACCGGTAGATATCCGCCAAATCATTAACCAGCCCAGCTTCGACCAGCGCCTCAACATTTTTCTCGCCCAAGGTGTCGATATCCAGCGCGCCTTTAGATGCAAAGTACGCCAAGGCTCGCTTCAAAATCAGCGGACCACTCAGCCCTTTGACGCGGTAGACTGCCTCACCCTCTGGCCGTACAAATTCTAACTCTGGATATTGACGCGCCAATTCCGCTGGATAGTCAGTTGGTTTGGTGCCCGCTGGTCGCAATTCTTTGAGCACAGTTTGCACCTGCGGGATAATGTCGCCGGCCTTAAAAATTACCACCGTGTCACCACGACGCACATCCAGCCGGGCAATTTCATCGGCGTTGTGTAGACTAGCATGCTGCACTGTCGTACCGGCCACTACCACGGGGTCAAACACCGCCACTGGCGTGGCCGCACCGGTTCGACCGATGGAAATAACGATATCACGGACAATGGTCGTGGCTTCTTCGGCGGCAAATTTATACGCCACTGCCGCTCGCGGTGTCTTGCCAACAATGCCGAGCTCAGCAAATTGTCGCCGATCATTGAGCTTGATGACCGCTCCGTCAGTGTTAAACTGGAGCGACTGACGCACCTCATCAAGATGATCGACATAACTCATCACCTCGTCCAAGCCATAGACAATTTGTGTCTGCCGACTGGTGGTGATACCCAGCTCGTTCATCATCTGGTAACCAAAGGCAATTGTCGGCGTGTCCTCGAGGTTGTCGCGAATGATATCATAACCAACAAAATGCAGTGGACGCTCAGCCACCAGCTTTGGGTCAAGCTGGCGAATCGTCCCTGCCGCTAAATTACGCGGATTGGCAAATTCTGGCTGACCAGCCGCTCGCCGACGCTGATTTAATGCTGCAAAGTCATCTTTGTGCATCACGATTTCACCGCGAATCTCCGTTCGACCACGCAAAAAATGAGCAAATCGCTGGTTGGCGCGCAGGGTCAATGGCACATTCTGAATCGTTCGCACGTTCATGGTCACATCTTCACCAACCAATCCGTCGCCCCGTGTCACCGCGCGCGTCAGCACACCGTCCTCGTAAATTAGCGCGCAAGCTAGGCCGTCCATTTTAATATCGCACAAAAATTCTTCGGTGATATCCTGCCGCACTTTTTTCATGCGCTGTATCCACGCTGCTACCTCTGCCCGGTCAAACACGTCCTGCAGCGAAATCATTCGTGTTTGATGCTGGACCTTGGCGAATTTACTGAGCGCCTTTCCGGCCACCCGCTGGGTTGGGCTGTCTGGCGTGATGAGGTCCGGAAATTGCTCTTCTAGTTGCGACAGTTCATGCTTCAGACTATCAGCCGCCGCCTCACTCATGATCGATTCGTCGAGCACGTGATAGTGATAGCGATAATCATTGATCAGATCTCGCAGTTTGACAATTCGCTGCTCGGCCGCCTGCCTATCAAGCTGGCGCGCTGTCATCGGCGACGACCTTTCGGTAGAATAAGTAGGTATAGGTAGCTGAAAATACGACAGAAAATGAAGCAACCAGCAGCACCATGATTGGCACCAATGGGAATGAAGCGGTTTGATCAATCCAACCCGTCATGAAGGCGTCAAATTTAATGGTCGGGATGAGGATAATCACCCAAAGCAACGTTAGCATGATGGCTAACCACAACATGCGAAGCAAAATGCGAATGCGACGACCAACCACAATGTCGCCAGCCATACGTACAGCCCGCATTGGGTAGGTGCCTGGCAGCGTAACAATGATCATGGCAAAAGCTGTGGAGGTGAGCCAATACAGCGATAGCACTCCTAGCAGCCCCGTGATTGCTGCAGCGATCATCAACAGTGGTGTCTGGCTTAAGATGTCGGCTGTTTGCAGCGTCGTATAGAGAATGACGCCGCCAGCAGCTGGCAATATTTGGCACAGGACGATGAACAATAGCACAATGAACGCGACCAGCGGCGCCCCAGCTCGGTACAAACCATCGCGGATGGTCGGTGAATTGCCAGAGCTAACGGCTCTTAATAACCAAATGGTAGTCAGCCAGACCATGATCAGCGCTAACACACCCAATATTTGTTGCAAGGCGTTATTTGGTTGGTTGGTGAGCTGGCCGTACACCACACCGCCGAAAATCGAGAACGTCGCAAACAAATCACTTACCGCTCCCTGCTCGACTGTACCTTCGGCCAAGGCTTTAATCTTTTTGTACGTCTCTTGATCCATCAATCCCGCCAGTACAAACACCACCAGCGCATACACCAGCGCCAAGCCAAAAAACAATCGCTTGTTTGACCAAATCATTTTGACCGCTTGGGTAGTCAGAGACCAATAACCCGGGATGTGCAGTGACCTGACATAGTCCCTACGTCGCGTCAGGCGAAAACTACGATGCGGTCGACGCTTCAAAAAATGAGCCCTCCGAGTTTTCAGCTGCTGCCAGATCTTTTTGCAATGATTCTTGCACCGCAAATAATAACCAGAGGCAAGTTTTTGGTTTGCTCGTGAGCGACTGGTTGTTACTTTCTTTTTGGAGACAGATGTACGTTGCTTATTCATCATCAGGCATCCTTACATTTTTGTCGCATTGTTTCGCAGACGAGCAATACGATCCTCCAACGGTGGATGGGTACTAAATAATTTTGAGAAAAAGCCGGGGCGCAGCGGATTATTCATAAATAAATTGGCTGTCGATGTGCTTTGGCGCTCCATGGGTCGGCCATATTCTTGCAATTTGCCTAGTGCACTCGCCAACCCTTCTGAGTCTCGAGTCAACAACGCACCAGAAGCGTCGGCCAAATATTCTCGCTGCCGACTAACTGCTAGCTGTGTGATGGTCGCCAAAATTGGCGCCAAAATAACTACTACCAAACCCAATATGTACACCGCTGGGTGAACATCACGGTCATCGTCACCACCAAAGAACATCATGCGCAGGGCCAGATCAGCCAATAGCCCAATAGCACTGACCAAACCAAAAGCAATCATACTAACGCGAATATCATAGTTACGCACATGGCTCATTTCATGCGCCATCACTGCCTCGAGCTCACGTTTGTCCATAATCTCCAGCAGGCCAGTCGTCGCACCGACGATGGCATGCTTGGGGTCGCGACCCGTCGCAAAGGCGTTCGGTGCTGGGTCGTCAATGATGTAGACTTTTGGCATCGGCATGCCAGCAGCGATCGCCAAATTCTCGACTACCCGCCACAGCTCAGGTGCATCTTTTTTCCCAATCTCCTGCGCGCCAGTCATAGCCATAGCTAATTTTCCAGCCAGATAGTACTGAAGCCATGCGTACAGCATCGAACAACCAAACACAATCCACGCCAGTGAATAATTTTTGACCGCCATGCCGATGAAGACACCGATAATACCAATGATAGCTACGAACACTGCCATAATAATGACGGTGTTGCGCTTATTTTGAGAAATCGCACTATACATAGTAGATATTATAACAAAAACCGCCCACCAACGGTAGGCGAGCGGCTGCGTGACTTGCGTGAGGTGTTAGAATTTGACCTCTACTGGGTTTTCAACAGATGCACGGTCTTCAACCTCAAAGAATTCCTTGGCTTGGAAGTTAAACATGCCTGCAACGATGTTTGCTGGGAAAGTCTGAATCTTGGTGTTCAGGTCGCGAACGCCACCGTTGTAGAAGCGGCGAGAAGCTTGAATCTTGTCTTCAGTGTCGACCAGTTCCTGCTGCAATTGCATGAAGTTTTGGTTAGCCTTCAAGTCTGGGTAAGCCTCAGCTACCGCAAACAGACTCTTCAAGGCGCCTTCCAACATGTTTTCTGCCTCGGCAGTATCCTTCACACCTTTGGCATCCATGATGGCTGAACGCGCTTCGGTCACCTTTTCAAATACTTCTTTTTCGTGCGTAGCGTAACCCTTCACAGAGTTCACAAGATTTGGAATCAAGTCAGTTCGACGTTTCAATTGGACTGTGATGTCGCTCCATGCTTCTTCAACGCGGTTGCGTAAGGTCACCAAACCATTATAGGTGGCGACGATGAAGCCGATAGCGAGAACCAGGACAACGCCAACGACTATAAGTGCTATGATGATTGAGCTCATTGAATATTCTCCTTATCAATTTATGCTAACCCCTTCATTATACCACAGACGTTTTGCTTGTGGTTAGGTTTTTGGGTGATAAAAATGACTTTAAACATCAAGAAATGCGCTATATCTATAGAGGCTAAAATACTGACCAGAGCAACACTCCAGACCTAAGATGGTATAATTAGCTACATGAAGACAGTTTTAATTACCGGCGCAAGCGATGGTCTGGGTTTTGCCACCGCACAACTACTGCTTGAAAAGGGCTACAATGTTTATTCTCTTTCTCGCTCAAAACCAACAGATAGCAGAATCAGGCACATTACGCTTGATTTGACAGATGAGATGTCCATAAAGAATGCCGCTCAGCAAATCTTAGAGCTTGATGATCAAATCATGGCACTCGTTAACTGTGCTGGTATTATGTCTAGGTTTGATCGTACGGATGAAAAACTATTTAGCGATATTATAAAGGTATATTCCACAAATATCATGGGTGTAATTTATCTCACTAACTTCTTGATGGACAGGATCGTCAAAGATGAAGCGGACATCATCAATGTCGCTTCTACAGCCGGCACTAAAGGTTCTGCGAACGAGCCAGTGTACACCAGTAGCAAATGGGCAATGCGTGGCTATAGCAAATCACTGCAAATGTTTTTCAAGGGCAAAAAGTCGCGAGCAATTAGCTTCTGTCCAGGTGGTATGCGCAATAGAATGCTTGAGAAAATTACTGGCGAGCAGCTACCAGACCCTGAAAACTGGATGCCAGTTGAGATAGTCGCAAAGACACTAGTGGACGTCATCGAGACACCAAAGCAGGCAGAAATTAGCGAAATTGTCATCAATAGAAAATAACAAGACCATAAGCTTATCACCATATCACTAACAACTTCCATTTACCGTGGACTGTTACCGGAACTAGAAAAGCCACCAAAACAGGTGACTTTTCTTTTAGCTGCAATTTGGTATATTTCAGTAATATCAATATTACCAAATAAGAGCACTCCTGTCTCATCGATAATAAGTAATCCTCGAACCAAGCATACTTTAAGCATAGCGATACTACGCTTTCTCACTAGGCCTACAGTCTACAACAAAGAAGTATATAAGAGACAATAGCTAATAGCCACCCCACGACACTTTCTTACCTTTCAACTATATTTGAGCCCATAGAGCCAATAATGTATCTGCTCGTGCTAATCCTCTGCTATAATGTCGTCAAGCTCAGCAAGAGCTTCTTTTGACAGTTCCTTTACTTTACGAACTTCAACATAGTCAAAATTATTGAGTTCATTCTCTTGTGAAAAGGATATAAATTGCTCGCAACGCATGAGTAGTTCTCTCGCAACATCGCGGCTAAAGCCAACCTCTTGCAGTTCAATAGCTTTCTGATCAATAGTTCCATATTCTACAAGAGTCGCCATGTTGATACCTGAAGCATCCGGCCCAAGTACAATATTGCTGAGATCGTAATAGTTTTGCAGGTAGCCGACTATACGAAACCGCAAGCCATTTTCGATATCGGTAAGTGTTTTCTCGATAAGAACATTGACATGTCTTGGGTTATCCTTGTCGAAAGGATCAGTTACTGGATAGGGAGATTTGGAGTAGTCTCGATAGGTAATTTCGCCAAGTTGAGTGTGGTAAGAAATGGCGCGAGCTATGATTTGATTGATCGGATATCCTCGAACCCAGTTACGCATAAGAATGGCCCAGTACTTGAGCCGTGCTTCCCAGCCTTCTTGATCGGCTTGTTTTGGCATCAGTGGATCGCGCCCCGAAACTTCCGTTGTTCGCCAATCATATAGATCGCTGAGTAATTTTAGCACCTTGAAATAAGTATCGACACTATCGAGGCGCTTGTCGTTGGCGATTAACGGAGAAGATAATTCGTTACGAAGATGCTTCAATACTCGTTCTTGATACTGTGGAAGGATACCTGGTGAACGCCGAAGCGCGTCCGGTGGCACTTCAATTGATTTAGTTTTACTAGAAAGTAGCTCGCTTGCACCTGGAATTTTTTCCAAGAAGTGACCATGAAGTAGTGTTTGCTGTCCGTCAATTTCGTGCAGCGTCAAAATAGATGCATAATGCTCGGCAAGCCGTCGGCGCGATTCTGATACATTATCGGGTAAAGGTTCACCCTTGAGAACATGCTCTATATCGGTATATTCTTTCTTGCGCCGCTTACTCGGCTTGACTAAGAAACTAGTTGCACGAATGGACCTCGATCCGGATACAAGTTCTCTCGTCGTTCTTTCCCATTGGCTCTTGCCATTCCTGATACAGACAACATTACCTGAGAAATCATAGGTAAGTCGACCGGCGCGACCTGCTAAGTTGTTGAAGTCAATCTCAGAAAAGTGCTTTCCCCCATGCTTATCATTGATAATGAAAATGTTTTTCGCAGGTAGATTTACTCCTTCAAGAAGTGTAGACGTGCACACTACGAACTGCACGGGCGATTTTGGGTCAGCAAATATACGCTCAACATTTTCACGTATCTCTTGGGGCATTTTACCATGGTGAAATGCCACGCCGTAACGCAGAGTGTTTGCGAGATAATAATCTTTGTGAATGTATTCTTTTACCTCATCGATTAATGTGTCAATTTCGACGTCATCAACCGCGTTCTTCCGAGCCGATAGGGTCATCGCAAATTCGGCAGACTTCAGCGAGCCATTGATATATATGATGGACTTGCTGTTTCCGCTCAACGAGAGAACGACATCAATGACGTCATCTTGGACCGGAGGCGTATCGAGTTCAGACATTGTTCGCTGCGTAGCGGAAACATAGTACTGTTTCCGCTCAACGAGATCGATTAAGTAGCGCTGTTGAGCGACTGTCCGCTCTCGAGTTGCCATTGATCCGTTAGTTGCCTTACCGAACAATTGAAGGAATATATCGGGATTATCCAAGCTTGGCGAAGCGAAAATGAGTTTAGTGGCAAACCTTCGTATTACTTCCAAGGTGGCGTGATAATAAAGCGAACTTCTTGTGTCATTTTCAGCAATTATCTTCTGTGCCTCGTCGATGATAAGGTAACTAATATCTCGTACGGGGTTGGCCAAGTAACGGAGTAGTCGTTCAGGTGTAAATACAAAGATTGTCCGCTTAAACTTACGGCGGAGGAATTTAGGTAGCGATGGGTATACTGCTACATTCACTTCTGGGACGTCGCTAAGGAGTTGTCTGAGATCTGCCGCCGTCTGCGTAATAAGAGCCTTTGTCGGCACAAGAATAACAACACAGTGATCATTTAAGCTATCATGGTGAGCAAGATCGTATAATTTGTCTTTGATGATGAAGGACTTTCCAAGTGATGTTGGTCCAGAAAAGCTAAAGAAACCTTCGTCTAGCATCTTCTCTTTAATCGCATACTGCACATCTGTGAGGGTGCCATCGCCTTTACTTGTCCGCTGGATAACTTCTTTCGCAATGCGAGTTATACCGCGAGATAAAGGTAGAGCGTACTCGCTCTCTTCTCCATTCTTCTGAAGCGTCTTTAAGCCTGGAAAATTACCGAGCTGCACAAGAACCGCCTCAGTTACCGCGAGAAGTCTACTTCGTTGACTTTGTTCAAACCGACGAGTGGAGTCATACTCTCGAAGTAGGGCAACGATCACGTAGGCGAGTTGTCGGTAATCTGGCTCCTCAGAATGAGACAACACATCAGCGTAGCGAAGGAGGCCATTTAGTTCATCAGCATCAACTGCTGATGAAGATCGACCTGTCAGGAATGTTTCAGCTACCGCCTGTTGAAGTTTACTGAGTACCGAGTTAAAATCTTTGCGGTGGACGATGATGTCGCCAAGCAGATCTGCTGCTATACGTTTATTCATTCTGTTTTCCTGCGCTCAACTCGCGATTTATTGCTTAATCTTGAGGCGATATCGTACCGCACTTCTTTAATCCCCCGCACAGTGCCGTTAACGTTCTCTTTCAGAAAAGGAAGTGCATATATGTGAAAATGATGTCCACCTAGACCTCTACTTCGTATTTCGTCTTCGATTGTATGCAGTTCGCTTGAAATTTTTTTCTCTGCGGTTTGACAAAAGTCGCTTTCAATCTGTGTGGCATCGCGGCTTTCAAATGGATAGCTTGTTACATCTATCTCGAAACCGATAAATACGCCGAAAGCATTTGATTTATTAATTCTTGATGCACCTGAGGACTGAGGCAGCAGGATTGAAGCAAGCAACTCTGCTTTATCAGGATCAAAGGTTTCCTTTAGAAGTTCCGATTCTGTCAACCATGTATCAAATTTAAATTGATCCTGCTTAATATCGCCTATTGAATCAAATGCCGATCTGATTCCCTGTTTGATGTCCGCGTACATTTTTGATTCACCGAAGATGAGCTGGTAATTATTTGGCGCTGTTTCAAGCAGGTGTATCCCGTCTGATCCATATACATAATGTTCTGGAGACGTCTTAAGTTCCATTTTCGAAAGTATCTTCGGTGCTTTGAGATGTCCTTCTAAAAATGAATATAGGAGCAGTTCGCCACCTTCCCCGGCCTTGGAGTCCGGAGTTTTGAATTGGTTTTGCGCTTTTGTTACAAATTCGACGGTACGACTTTTATCGTCCCATAATTTGTTAAGATTATTCCGTGAGTATACGTACCCAAGCATACTATTCGTCATTTCGTTGAATAGCCGTTCTAAAACAAAACTTCCATCTTCGATTCGAAGGATATGAAGGTACAAATTAGATTTTACGTTAATGCTGAAGTTTGTCGGATCATAAAATAGACCAAGAAAGCGATCTCGGTTTAAAAGTGAGAGTGGAAGAGGGTTGTTTGTCATTGAGTTTAATATCTCCAGAAAGATTGTAGCATAATTTGAGGAACGGAAGCAGATTCCATATACCCACTGGTTCTGACTTTGTGGTAAGATTCACTTAATGGACTGTACCTAGTAATAATCTTATCGACAAATTGTGTCTATAGCGCAAAAGAGCGTGCTTTCTTACTACACCATTAAACGACAAACAACAACGAAAGTTGACGATATATTAGACTATGAAGATCCACGTCTTATTTACACAGTAGAGGTTGACGAGAATTATTCTACGTAAATTGTCCAATATGCGCAATTTCCTTCAGCTGAGATGATTGCAGACATCCTCAGGATAAACATCTACACAACAATGTTTGGTGCGCAAGGCGGGAATCGAACCCGCACGACTTTTGGTCAAGGGATTTTAAGTCCCTCGCGTCTACCAATTCCGCCACTCGCGCCTATACTCTGCACTAATGACCGCCCGATGTCCATGTTTACTGACGTTTGACACGGTCTGCCATTTGCGCTGGTTTGTATTATACTATATTTATGAAGCAAATTGTACATATTCATGGCGGATCATCTTTTGATTCCTACGAGCGCTACCTCTCCGCACTGCGCAATAGCCCACTTACATATGAAAATCTTTTTCACAAAACAAAATGGCGCGACTGGCTGGCTGTTACAATGACAGATTTTGATGTGTTGGTACCTAATATGCCTAATAAACAAAATGCACGATATTCTGAATGGAAAATCTACTTTGAAAAGATATTGCCATTCTTGGGCAATAATGTACAGCTCATCGGTAGTAGTCTTGGGGCAATATTCTTAGCAAAATATTTGCATGAAAATCCTCTCAGCACACCAGTCGATCGACTAATCTTAATTGCTGCTCCATATGATGATGCAACTCACGAAGACTTGGGCGATTTTATACTACCAAGCGCCACTGGGCTCGAAAAGTCCGCCAAAGAAATTCACCTATTCCACAGTAAAGACGATGCCGTAGTGCCGTTTACTGAGCTAGCAAAGTTTCAGTCTGATCTACCAAGCGCAAACAGCCATATATTTGTTGACCGAGGCCATTTCCAACAGCCAACCTTCCCTGAGCTAAAAGAATTATTAGAACAATAATAGCCCCACGCCTGGAGCTATCATAATCATAATTCTGGAGGCACGTACGAGAGTCGAACTCGTCTAAAAGGTTTTGCAGACCTCTGCGTAACCGCTCCGCCAACGCGCCACTTCACTTATTATACCAAACTATAATTGTTCTTTGAACATTTCATAGAACTCGCCACGTTTAGCAATTAATTCGCTGCACGATCCCTGCTCGACAATGCGGCCATCTTTCATGAAGTAAATCACATCGGCTTTTTTCACCGTGCTCAAGCGATGACTGATAGCGATGATGGTTTTGTCTTTTTGCTTAAACAAGTGGCGAAAAATTCGCGCCTCAGCCGCCGCATCAACAGCGCTCGTCGGCTCGTCCAAGATAACGATTGGTGCGTTGCGGTAAAAATTGCGTGCCAGAGCTAGCCGCTGCCATTGCCCGCCCGACAGATCCACGCCCTTGTCATCACTATCATCCGTCATCCATTTGTCAACATAACTGTCCCCGCCCTTTGGTAATTTCTTCACAAAATTGTCAGCCTCTGCCTGTTTGAGCGCATCCATCAGCCTGTCTCTGTCTAGCTCACGAGAAACATCGCCGTACCACACATTTTCGTGAGCTGTCGCAAAATCATAGCGAATAAAACTCTGGCTCAAAACAGCCAATTGTCGGTGCCAATCAGCTACATTTACTTCGCTAAGATTTCGCCCATCAATCAAAATCTCGCCACTAGTCGGCTGGTACAGCCCCGTCAATAATTTCACCAGCGTGGTTTTACCTGCGCCATTCTCGCCAACAATCGCCACATGCTGGCCGCACTTAATATCTAGCGACAAGCCCTTGAGCACCAGAGTTTTGCTACCTGGGTATTGGAACTTGACATTACCCACCGTAATTGACTTGTTCATGCTAAGCGCTAGGCTCGGCTTGGTATCAGCTAGCGGCAATTCCATAAACCGCTGATAATCGACCATATTTGCCACCTCCTCATCAATAGAATTATACGTCGAAATCAAGCTGTCGACACTGCCGAGTACTCGACTCACCATCTGCTGCACCAACACGAACTGACCGATTGGCTGACGATGCGCGATGATCTCCAGTGTCACCCACACCAAAGCCGCCACTTCTGCGACCGCCTGCAGCATCTCGCCACCAAAGCGCTTAGCCATAAAGCGGCGCTCATATTTAATCACCTGCAACTGGTCTTTATCACGCAAAGTAGCCCGCTCCGTTAACAGATGCTTGATAAGGCCATAAAGTCTCATTTCGGCGATATTCTCAGGTTTACTAATCGCATATTCAATCCACCACATGCGTCGTCTAACATTAGTATTTTTGCGCCAATAGTTTGACGTCAAACGAGACAACCGAAATTGGACGACACCACTAGGGATGATAGCCACGACAAGTAGTAGCCCCAGCCACCAACTGACTGACGAGATGATCCACAACCCAACTACTAGCGAAACAGTATTTGTCGCAACATTGGTTAGTCGCGAAAACAGATATGAAAACGAGCCAGCAAACCGCCTCGCTCGATCAAACATATCAATTGTCACTGGGTCATCATACCGCCAAAAATCTAGACTATGTAGCCGAGCAAACATCTGGTCGTTAATGCTTGATTCCAGCTGGTAGCGCATCAACTGCTCAAAATAAGCCTGCACAATTCCCCAAAAACTCATCATCACACCCAGTACTACCGTCATAATCACATACACGAGTAGTTGGCGCGAGTCGCCGCTGCCAGTATATGCCTCTGTCAGTGCGGTAGTTGTTAATGCTGCAAAATATGTTGCTGCAAGCGGCAAGGATGCCGTTAATACCGCTCCAATTGCTTGAATAATAATAGTCCGTGGCGATGTCTGCCAAACTGTTACCAAAACACCAGTCAGAGTCTTAATAATTTGACGAACTTGAGG
>CAUSYU010000008.1:0-30156 GCA_963536065.1 uncultured Candidatus Saccharibacteria bacterium | reverse complement strand
AGCAAAATGTCGTTGACTATATGATCCGCGAATACCAAGCGGGTCGCACACCAAATCCTGATGTGATGTGCAATCAAGAGGTCAAGTTTAAGTTGTTTTTAGAGGCGGCGATGGCAGCGGGTGCGGAGTATATCGCGACGGGGCATTATGCCAGGACGAGCGAGGGGCGTTTGCTTCGGGCGCACGATGACAACAAAGACCAAACCTATTTCCTCTACCGGGTGACGTCGGAGGCACTCGCAAAGACCATGTTCCCGCTGGGTGATTTTACTAAGGCTGAGGTGCGCCAGATGGCTAAGGAGCGGGGTTTATGGACGGCAAGTAAAAAGGAATCGATGGGTATTTGCTTTGTTGGGCAAGTGGGAATTCGTGAGTTTTTGTCAGAATATGTTGCAACGAGCCCGGGCGATATCATCGATCAGCAAACAGGTGTGGTTGTTGGTCGGCACGATGGGGCGATATTTTACACTTTGGGGCAGCGGCATGGGTTGGATATCGGTGGCGGCTTGCCGTATTATGTCGTTGGTAAGGACATGGCAAAGAACGAAGTTTACGTATCGCGCTCAATTGATAATCAAAATCTCTGGCGGAAAGAACTGACACTGGCTGATATTCACTGGATTGGTGAACCACCCAAAGACGGCACCTATCAGGTTCGGGTGCGACACCGGGCACCGTTGATTGATGCGGAAGTTGCGCACATGAACGACGCTGGCGAGAAAGTGGCAGTGAAGCTGGTTGAGCCGCAGCGTGCCGTCGCACCAGGCCAATCAGCTGTGCTATATGACGGCGAGGAATGTTTGGGTGGCGGGATTATCCAAACAGATTGACGCATCGAGTAAAATAGTGTACACTGGTACAGAATAAGAATTAACCTAAGAGTGTAAGAGAAGGAATAAGATAAGTATATGTTAGCAATTCGTTTGCAACGTTTGGGTCGCAAAGGCTACCCAGTCTACCGCCTAGCTGTACAGGAAGCGCAGCGCCACCCATCAAGCGGCCGCGTTGTCGCCTATGTTGGTAGCTACAATCCACACACAAAAGTAGCAAATATTCAGGTTGAATTGGCACAAAAATATTTGGACAATGGTGCTCAGCCAACACCACGTGTTATTAAGTTGTTGAAAGAAGCTGGTGTCAAGTTGCCAAAGTGGGTTAAAGAACCAGCTGCTGACAAGCACAAGGCTATTCGCAACCCAGAAAAATTGCGCAAAAACCAGCCGAAAGAAGAAGCTCCAGTTGAAGAGCCAGTAGAAGAATCCGCTGAATAATCATTTGAGCTATTTGAAATCGCCTCGTTTTGGGGCGATTTTATGTTGTGCTATAATTAACAGATATGAAAGCTCAAGATATCCGTAAAAAATACCTCGATTTTTATAAAAGCAATGGTCATGCTGTTGTCAATCGAGCACCGCTGGTGTTGCACAACGACCCAACTACGCTATTTACCGGCTCTGGTATGCAGCCGATGATTAGTTATTTGTTGGGCGAGGCCAAGCACCCTGAGGGTAATCGTATCGTTGACAGCCAGACATGTTTGCGCGCCCAAGATATCGATGACATTGGCGACAACCGTCATACGACGTTTTTTGAGATGCTCGGTAACTGGAGTTTGGGCGATTATTTCAAAAAAGAGCAGATCAATTGGATGTGGCAATTCTTGTCCGAAGAGGTTGGGCTGGATATGAATCGTGTTTATGTCACCTGTTACATCGGTGATGAGCGCTATCATATCCCGAAAGACACTGAGGCAGCGGAAATTTGGGCGGAACTATACGAAAAAGCAGGTTTGAGTAGCGGTCAAGCTGATATCGGCTCAGAAGAAACTGGTTATGCACGCGGTATTAAACCAGGTGAGCGGATTTTTTACTATGATGGCAGCAAAAACTGGTGGAGTCGCAACGGTGGACCAGAAACTACGCCAATTGGGGATCCATGCGGGCCGGATAGCGAGATGTTTTATGAGTTCACCTCGGTTGAGCATGATAAAAGCTTTGGCGAGCATTGCCATCCAAACTGTGACTGTGGACGCTTTATGGAGATTGGCAATAACGTCTTTATGGCCTACAAAAAGGTGGCTGATGGCGTGTTTGAGCCGTTAGAGAAGCCAAATATCGACCATGGTTCGGGCCTGGAGCGCATCGCGGCAGCGGCTATCGATGATCCAGACGTTTTCAAGATTAGCTTGATGTGGCCGATCATTGAAAAATTACAAGACCTGAGCGGCAAACAATACGAAGAGCATACTGAGGCTATGCGGGTGATCGCTGACCATTTGCGAGCGGCGACGTTTCTGGCGGTTGATGGCTGCGTGCCGAGCAACAAAGAGCAAGGTTATGTGATGCGCCGCTTATTGCGCCGGGCGATTCGTTTTGCGCACGAATTGGGCATTCAGGATGCATTTTTCGAGGAAATTGTGCCGGTCATCGCTGATTTGTATATTCAAGATTTCCCAGAGGTGGCTGAACAGCGTGACAAGACCATCATCACGCTGATGAAGGAAGAAAAAGCCTTTGCCCGCACGTTACTTAAGGGTACGAAGCATTTGTTGAGCTTTATTGCTGACGGATTGACGGGTCAAGAAATTTTCACTATGCATGATACGTATGGCTTCCCATATGAACTGAGTGTCGAGATTGCCAAGCGTCATCATATTCAGCTCGCGGCAGATTGGAAGGCGGAATTTGACGCCTGTATGGCGGAGCAGCGTAAGCGTTCTCAAACTGCCGCCAAAGGTACATTTAAAGGTGGGCTGGAAGGTCAGACTATGGCACACCGCCGTTTGCATACGGCGAATCATCTGATGTACGCAGCGCTGAGACGAGTATTGGGCGACCACGTTATGCAACGCGGCAGCAATATTACTGCTGAACGTTTGCGGTTTGACTTTAATAATGATACCAAGGTTACGCGTGAGCAGCTGGACGAGGTGGAGAGGTTGGTTAATGGTTGGATTGAGGCAGACTTGCCTGTTAGCTATACTGAATACCCAACCGAGGAAGCTTTCAACCTGGGCGCGGTTGGTGCCTTTGGTGACCGCTACGGCGATACCGTTAAGGTCTATCAGATGGGCGAGGGCGATCAGCGAGTCAGCTTCGAAATCTGCGGTGGTCCGCACGTGGACCACACTGGTCAATTGGCACAAGATGATGACGGTACGCCAAACGGTAAACGATTTAAGATAATCAAAGAAGAATCCAGCTCTGCCGGTGTGCGACGCGTAAAAGCCGTACTAAAATAGGCTATAAAGTTTGCTCAAAAAGCATCAGCAGTATATAATTTAGGGTATGGTACTAAAAGACTTGCTCAAAAAAACCGACAAAGAAGAACGAGATCTACTAGTTAGTCTAGATATTGGTACAGAAGCTGTTAAGGCTTTGATCGCTGAAGTGCGAAATGATGCCATCGAAGTTATTGGTGTTGGTCGCAAGCAGCAAGAATTGGGTGATATGCACTCTGGAGCAATCGCTGACATATCTGGCGTAGTTGCCAACTGTGAAGCAGCCTTGGCTGAAGCTGAGGAAAAGGCGGGCGTCCAAGCGCGACGCGTCGTGATTGGCATCGCTGGAGAATTGGTCAAAGGTATGACGAACACCATCCGCTATCGTCGTCCGCAGCCAGAACGAGCGTTGGACGTTGCCGAGATGGAATTTATCATCGAAAAAGTTCAGGAGCGAGCACAAGGCAAAGCTCAAGCACAGATCGCGCTGGAAACTGGCAATGAAGACGTCGAAGTGAAATTGGTCAACTCGGCCCTGGTGAGCTTGCACATTGATGGCTATAAGGTGTCAAATCCAATCGGTTTTCAGGGCAAAGACGTGGCAGTGCAGATCTATACGGCGTTTGCGCCAATGGTGCATATCGGTGCGCTGGAAAAGGTGGCTGATGAGTTGGCGTTAGAGCTGATAGCGGTAGCGGCTGAGCCATTTGCGGTCAGTAGAAGCGTGCTGGGAACAGACGCCAATAGTTCATTCACTGCAATTTTAGCAGACGTTGGTGGTGGAACGACTGACATTGCCGTGGTTAATGACGGCGGCGTGGAAGGCACTAGGATGTTTGGCATCGGTGGTCGCAGTTTCACTAGAACAATTGCCACGGAGCTTGATCTCAGTTATAAAGATGCTGAAAAATTAAAACTCAATCTTGGTCATGAGTACGTTAAGCCGTCGGTCAAGAAGCGGCTTGATAGTGCGATTGATAAGACGCTTGATGTGTGGTTGTCTGGGGTAGAATTGGCGTTAAGCGAATTTGATAGTGTTGATCATTTGCCAAATAGGATTTTACTGTGTGGTGGAGGCGCCAGTTTGGAAAAATTAGTTGACGCCCTGGGTAATGAACCATGGTACAAAGAGCTACCATTCACGAAAAAACCAGTGGTGCAGCGCATCAAACCGTCTGAGGTGGTCGGTATTACTGATACAACAGGTGATATCACCGACCACACATTTGTGACAGCGATGGGCTTGCTGCGCGTAGGATATGATACAATGGTAAGTGGCCAAGATGCTAATGGCTTAATGGATAAAATTAATCGATTACTTAAAATATAAATGAACAAAGACGTTATCTATATCGATGTTGAAGACGATATCACCAACATCGTCAGCAAGATAAAAGATTCAAAGGCGCGCATCGTTGCATTGGTGCCTCCTAAACGGGTTGGTATATTGCAGAGCGCGGTCAATATGAGATTGTTAAATCGTGCGGCGGAAAATGCCGAGAAGCGAATCGTGCTAATCACGAGTGATCAAGCGTTGAGCGGATTGGCAGCAGCAGCACGCATTCCAGTTGCTAAGACATTGCAGTCTCGCCCAGAGATTGCGGAAATTCCAGCTATTGATGTGGATGATGGTGATGATGTGATTGACGGTAGTGAGATACCGGTCGGTGAATTAGCTGATAAGGCGACGCCAAAAGCACGAAATAAGGCCGATGACGCCATCGATGCAGCAATAGCCGAAGACGAAAAGCCATCAAAACCAGTAAAACCAGCTAAGTCGGCCGGCAAAGGTAAGCCAAAAGTTCCAGATTTTAATGTTTTCCGTAAGAAGCTAGTCTTGATTGGTGGTGGTATTGCTCTGTTTATTGTATTCATGGTTTGGGCGATTTGGTTTGCGCCGCATGCTACAGTCGTGATTACAGCTAAAACGACCACTTCTACGGTTGATAAATCAGTCACATTAAAGCAAGATGGCAAAGTTGATGCTGCTAACAACACCATCAAGTCGTTGCGTCAAGAACAAAAGAAAGATATTTCCGTCGATTTCACCCCTACGGGTAAGAAGAAAGTTGGTGAAAAAGCCAGCGGTAGCATGAAGCTAGTTCGAACATCAGTGTCAAGTTTGACGATCACTATCCCAGCTGGAACGTCATTCTCTTCTGGTGATTATACGTTTGTTAGTACTGAGCCAGCTACCTTGTCTGGCACGTCAATTGGTCCTGGCGGCGTCATCCAGTCTTCGGCCACTGTGCAGGTGCAAGCAACTCAAGTCGGTAGTGAATACAACCTATCTTCACGCAGTTACTCCTCAAATGTCAGTGGCTTTTCAGCAGTAGGCTCTTCCATGAACGGCGGCTCAAGTCGTGAAGTCACGGTGGTGTCAGCCGCTGATGTCGCCAAAGCCAAAGCCAAACTTGATGCGCAAAAAGATCTATCGTTACAGTCAGCAGTCAAAGCACTCTTCCCATATTCAAGCATCGTCATCAATGAAAGTTATCAAGAAGTTCGTTCAAATCCGACACCTTCAGTGGCGATTGACCATGAAGCCAGCGGTACGGTTCAGTTGAAAACAACAGTGACAGCCAGCATGCAGGGTATTGATCGCTCTGATATGAAGCAGTTCTTGGAGGACACGCTCAAGAAAGAAATTGGCAGCAAGAAAAACCAAAAGATCTATAATGATGGGTCAAATGAGGTAAAATTTGCGCAATACAGTGAGCGCAACAATGCTGTGCAGGTTCGATTAACCGCAAATGCGAAGATTGGCCCAGAAATTGATGAACACAAAGTCAAAGAACAGGTCAAGGGCCGAAACTATGGTGATGTTCAGTCGAGCCTCGAGTCAATCGAAGGTGTGCAGGATGTTGATACGAAATTCTCACCGTTTTGGGTGCGCACCGTGCCGAATAATGACAAACATATTAGTATAGAATTTAAGTTGGATAATGGCCGGTAAGAATTTGCTGGCACTAGACGTCGGTGAACGACGAATTGGTTTGGCTATGGCTGATACCTCAGTCAGAATCGCTGTGCCGTTTGGTTGGCTGGAGAATAATGATGAGATTTTTACCAAACTGGCTGAAACAGTACTGCGCCATGATATTGACATCATTGTCGTTGGCTATCCTCGCAATCAGTCAGGGGAGCCAACCAAACAGACAGAGTTTGTAGAGCAGTTCGTTAATGATTTCTCTGAAATTGAGCTTGACGCTGAGTTGGTCTATCAAGATGAGTCGCTCAGTAGTGTTGAAGCTGAGCGTCGGTTAGGCCGTGTTAAAGATAAAGGTGAAATTGACGCTGAGGCTGCCAGTATTATTTTGCAGGATTATTTGGAGGTACAGTATGCAGATTCGTAAGTCGAGAAAATGGATGATTATAGTAGCCAGCTTGGTGGCGGTGCTTGGCCTGTCTTCTGCGGCTGGAGCTGGTTGGTACCTATACAATCTTTCGGCGGTGAACTCAGGTGATCAAGCGGTAACGCGAGTCAATATTACCAGCGGCATGACGGCTCCTCAGGTGGCAGCTGCCCTGGAAGAGAAGAAGCTCATCCGCAGTCGATATGCATTTTTGGGCTATATCAAATTGAAGCGAATTGATGCTCGATTTAACGTCGGCGTGTATGCTGTTAAGCCATCGCAGTCAACACCTGAGATCATCAAACATCTGATCGACGGTCAATCTGATGAGATGGCTGTTCGCTTCTACCCTGACGGTACGTTACGCGGAAAAGACTACCGCTCAGTTGAAAGCGCCCTCAAAAAAGCTGGATATAACGATGCCGATATTGAATCCGCCTTTAAGGCTGACTATGATAGCTATGTTTTCAAAGCACGCCCGGCAGGGGCTGATCTTGAAGGTTTTGTCTATGGTGATACGTATTTTATGAGTGGTGATGCAACCGCCAAATCAGCAATTCAGCGTGCATTAGCAGAGTTTGATCAAGTAGCCAGAAAAAATAATTTGGAAGAAAAGTTCAAAAAACGCGGATTGACGCTCTATCAGGGTATAACGCTCGCTTCCATCGTTCAGAAAGAGTCGATCGGCTGCGGTGTAGGTACTGAAGCCTGTGAAGACCAGCGAAAGATCGCTAGCGTATTTTATAACAGGATGAAAGCCGGCATGAACTTAGGGTCGGATGTGACCTATCAGTATGCTGCTGACAAGATGGGCGTCACTCGTGATACGCAGCTTGACTCCCCATACAATACTCGCGTGCACAAAGGGTTGCCGCCGGGACCGATAGCTACTCCCGGGCTAAGTGCACTGAATGCGGTTGCTGACCCGGCACAGACAGATTACCTCTTTTTCCTCAGTGGTGATGATAATGTAACTTATTTTGCTAAAACAGATGCCGAGCACACTGCTAATACCAAGGCGCATTGTCATCAGAAGTGTCAGCAATCTTGACAAAATTTATTTTCTAAAAATGTTTTGACTTAAATGTCAATATAGACTATAATAGATGTCAGCTTAACCATGAACAGTTAACTTTATTTTGGCTGTTTGGGGTTGAGCCTGCCAGAACGGTCGTACGGATACAGCACAAAACTAATCGTTTATGAAATATCACTAATTATTAGGTCGACAACGTATCCTGTTCTATTGCGAGAAGAAAGACTCATTATGGTAGTAGCACTGGCGGTAACGTCAATGCAGGAGAACGATTATTCGTAACACATCAAAGACTCGACAGAGTCGTCTAGCGCGAGTACGGTCAGCTTCTATCTATGTAGCCCTATTTGCACTTATTGTTTCATTTTTGACTATTAATAATTATCATCAGGGAACCGGGGTTACTGGAGTGGAGGTTTCTGCCCAAGAGTCTCAGGTTGCTAACCCAAATCCAAAGTCTACAACCACAAGTAAGGAAAAAATGTCAGTCGATCAATTGGAAGTGGCTGACGCTGTCGCTAGTTTAGCAGAGGCTACTGATTTACCATCTGCTGGTGACTTGCGCGAAGCAACTACTTCTTTGCAAATCCAGAAGCAGTTAGCTCAAACTGACGCAGAGGTTATCTCTAAGCCGCAGCTTATCCAACCGGAAACGTCGTCTCAGCGTGGTATTACCGAATATGTTACTAAGCCGGGTGATGATTTAGCTAAAATTGCTGCTAAGTTCAAGATTTCAACTCAAACGCTGCGTTGGGCAAACAATATGACCTCTGACGCTGTTGAACCGGGTAAGACACTGTTGGTACCACAAGTTGATGGTGTGGTCTATACTGTTAAAGAGGGTGATACTGTCGCCGCCATCGCTTCAAAGTATAAAGTTGATGCCGAGCGAGTCTTATTGTACAACTCACTAGATCGCGTGGCACAGCCAACGGTCAATACGCGCATCGTCTTGCCTGGTGGTGAACTGCCAGAAAATGAGCGCCCAGGGTATGTCGCACCGCGCGGTGGACGAAGCAGTAATAGTCATTCTGGTTATAGTGGCGTGAGCTACGGCAATGTTGCTGCATCTGTTGGTAACCGATACGCACCAGGTAACTGTACGTGGTACTCATATGAGCGACGCTTGGCACTTGGTCGTCCAATCGGTAGCTTCTGGGGTAACGCCAATACTTGGGCTGCGAGTGCACGTGCTGCTGGTTTTACGGTCAACAAGACGCCAGCTCCGGGTGCTATCTTCCAGAGCTCAGGTGGCTACTACGGACACGTTGGAATCGTTGACAGGGTTGAGAACGGTCGGGTGTTTGTGAGTGACATGAACTTTGCTGGCTATAATGTCATCACTCACCGTGAGTTGACCAACCCAGGCGCTTATAATTATATTCATTAATCTATCGCTAAGATAATCACAAACGCTCCTGTATATTCAGGGGCGTTTTGCTATAATAAAGATATGTTTGTAGATACAGCGAAAGTATTAGTGCGAGCTGGCAAGGGCGGCAATGGCGCGGTCAGTTTTCGGCATGAGAAATATGTTGACAAGGGTGGTCCTGATGGTGGTGACGGCGGCCGCGGCGGTGATGTGGTATTTTTAGCGACCAAAGACTTAAATACGCTGCTGAACTTTCGGTATAAGCCGGAACTGAAAGCAGAACATGGCGGTGATGGCAGTAAGCGCAACAAGCGCGGTAAAAGCGGTTCGCCGCTGGTTGTCAAAGTGCCGATGGGTACATTGGTCAAGCGCGACGGTAAGGTGGTGGCGGATTTGACAGCAGACCAGCAACAAGCGGTCGTTGCCCGCGGTGGTGACGGTGGTTTTGGCAATGCGCACTTTACGTCCAGCACGCGCCAAGCGCCAAAGATTGCTGAACTCGGTGAGGCGGGTGAAGAGTTTGAGGCTGAGTTGGAATTGAAATTATTGGCCGACGTCGGTTTGGTTGGCTTCCCTAACGCTGGTAAATCGACATTTTTGAGCGTGGTTTCTAACGCCCGACCAGAAATTGCCAATTATGAATTTACGACCTTGACGCCCAATTTGGGTGTGGCGGATGTGGACGACGGTTCAGTGTTGATCGCTGATATTCCGGGGCTGATTGAAGGCGCTTCGGAGGGCAAGGGCTTGGGCGACCAGTTCCTGCGCCACGTTGAGCGGACGGCCGTGTTACTGCATATGATTGACGCCTATAGTGATGACCCGGCAGAAAAATACCAGACCATTCGCCGCGAGCTGGAAAAATATTCCGAAGAATTGGCGACGCGTCCAGAGATTATCGCTTTGACGAAATGTGAAGGATTGGATGATGAAATCATTGTCATGCAGTCGACGGCGCTCCAAAACGTGGCCAATGGTTCGCCAGTGCTAGCGATTTCCTCGCAAACGCATGCTGGCGTGACCGAACTACTACGCCTACTGCGTCGTGAGGTCACAGACTATCGAGCGCGGGAAGCTGAGTTGATTGAAGAAGAAGGCGATGAGTTGCCAGTCATTGCTTTGGACGCGCAAGCAGCATCTGATGCCTGGACGGTAGAGCGGGTGGTTGGCGCGGAGCCTGACAACGTCAACGATGAAGAGACGATTAGCTTCATTATCCACGGGGCTAAAATTGAAAAGTTTGCCCGCCGCACTAACTTTGATCAGTTTGAATCGGTCAATCGCCTGCGCGACATCATGCGAAAAATGGGCATCGCTCACGAACTCATCCGTCAGGGCGCAGTCGGTGAGACCGTAGTGCAGATCGGTGAATCGATGCCGTTTACGCTGGTTGAGCAATAGCTTGACATCGTCAATAGTGGTATAATTAGGTATAAATCGCTAATCAGACGGGGAGGTATCATGGGTAATAGTAATACAGAGCGGCAGATGACCGTACCGAGCTATTGGGAGATCGGGCGACTGGAAAACAAAATTGCATATAAATCAAATCGAGAGGATACCGTAGGGACAGTTGGGGCTGTTGGGTTGACCTTAGTGGAACGTGCGCTTGCTCCTGCGGTACGTCGTTATCATTTTGGTCCCAACGTCCGGAAGCATGTGGCTTTTAAGGACGCACAGAACGATATTCTCAGAGCGTTGCGGGGTGAGGAGCCGCTCAGTGGTGATCATTATTTGAAAAGTCAGCCTGAAGAATATGTTGAACGCTTGGCAGCACAAGTTCGTAAGGGAAATGTTGAGTCACTGCTCGATGGGCCAGTTGGCAAATTGACACAGTATGTATTGGCTGGCCTGAAAAAGAAACAGTTTGGTTCTGAAAAGGCGGCGGGATATTATGCTGACTGGCTTGACGCAACGAAGGCCGACTATGTGAGGCCAGAGGAACAACCTGCGTTGAGCGCGGAAGAATTGAAGAAAATTTATCGTAAACTGGGCGGGGCGTACAATGTGCATTTGGCCCTGGCGGGTGCTGAGCTGCGCACTCCTGATGTATCTGATGATTTTGGGGAGAACGTTGAACAGTTGATTGCATTAAACCATCTGGAATCGCGCTGGAAAGGCGGTAGGATTCATGTGCCAGAAGAGGTACTTACAGAAGCGTGGGTTGACCCTCAGGCGCCAGTGGACGAGGCTCTTCATTCACCTATCATTAGGGCATGGAGAGATGATACGCGCTCGGATGTTGCAAGGGCATTGAAGCTGGATGTGTACGATTTGTGGCACGGAGAAAAAGATCTCATACCTGGTCCTAAGCGTGCTAAACGGTTCCTTGCTCGAGAAGCGATAGCGGCAATTAACAACGATTAGTAGTCATGGCGCAAACATTTTTCTTCTACGACCTCGAAACTAGCGGACTAAACTCGCGACAAGACCGCATTATGCAGTTTGCTGGACAGCGGACGGACATGAATCTCGAACCGATTGGCGAGCCGTATAATCTATTAGTGACGCTGAATGATGATACCCTACCGAGTCCTGATGCGTTGATGGTGACTGGCATCACGCCACAAAAAACGGTCGAGGAAGGTTACACTGAGGCACAGTTTACGCAGATGCTCAGCGAGGAGATTTTCACGCCCGACACTATCGCGGTTGGTTTTAATAATATTCGGTTTGACGACGAATTTATCCGCCATGTGTTGTGGCGCAATTTTCATGACCCGTATGAATGGAGCTGGAAGGACGGTCGCTCGCGTTGGGATGTGCTGGATGTGGTGCGATTGACGCGGGCGCTTAGACCGGAAGGAATTAATTGGCCGCTTGATGTTAAGGGTGAGCCGAGCAATCGTTTGGAGCTCATCACCAGTGCTAATGGTATTGCACACGAAAATGCTCACGATGCTTTGGCAGACGTAACGGCGCTGATTGCCGTAACGAAGTTGATCAAGCAAAAGCAGCCGCAGCTGTATGATTATTTGCTAAAAATGCGTGACAAAAAATTAATCCAGCAACTGGTCAATGTCGACGACAAAAAACCGTTTGTTTATGCCAGCGGGCGCTACGATAAAGAATTCGCCAAAACCACGGTAGCCTTTCCACTGACGACCAGTCGAAACGGCGGCGTGGTTGTGTATGACCTGCGGTATGATCCGACACCGTTTGTTGGGTTGAGCCAAGAGGAGTTGGCCAAGAAAATCTTTGCTTCCTGGGAGGAGCGGCAGGCTGAGGATTTCGTTAAACTACCAGTCAAAGAATTACAGTACAATCGTTGTCCAGCAGTGGCACCGCTGGGTGTGCTGGAACAGGGCGAGGGCTGGCGGAAGATTTCGCTTGACCTAGCAACTGTCCAAAAGCACCAAAATATATTGCTAGATAATCCAGATTTTGCTGAAAAATTGCGTGGCATTTTTGAAAATAAGCCAGCATTTAAGAAATTGCCTGACCCAGAAGCACAGCTGTACGATGGCTTTTTGAATGACCGTGACCGCTTGCGGGTAGAAGCGGTGCGCAATGCCAATGAACGCGAGCTGGCTGATTTTCATCCAGAGTTTCAGGACGAGCGGTTGGCGCCACTGCTGCTGCACTACAAAGCCCGTAATTTTCCGCGCTCACTCAGTGAAGATGACTTGGCACAATGGGAAATCTGGCGGGCCCAACACCTGCAGGCACAACTACCACAATTTATGGCATCTCTGCAGCGTCTAGTGCCGACAGCAACTGACGAACAGCAGTTCATTTTACAGGAATTGCAGTTATGGTTAGAATCTGTTCTACCTGCTATTGATTCGTAAAATAACGTTGTGATATTATTCTTGTATATTTAATACAGCATTATATGAAGGAGGGTAATTGATGTTGTTTGGTGAACTTATAAATAAGGGTAAGCTATATAGTAGTACTAGCGTAGTATTTGCTGTTACCTTGGCTGCATCCTTAGGGGTATTGTTTGCGCCACTTGCGAAGGCAGATGCTATGTATAACTGGAAGGACGTGATAATACCAGGCGGTAAGGTCAAAGAGTCACGTATTAGCTCTGATGGTTCGAAATTAATTGTACTTCAGGAGGGTGCCACTTTTAATGATCGGAAACTTCTAGTGTCTACTGATAACGGCGCGAACTGGAGTAGTCACCTAGCGCCAGAAGGTGCGGTGAACTTATTGACAAATACAGACGGCTCTAAGTTGGTAGTAAAAGGCAAATATGAACAAAACAATATTCATGTATCTACTGATGGCGGTAACAGCTGGACAACTCCAGTTGCGCCAGTGGAAAGTGATGCAAGTCTGCTTATGAGTCCTGACGGCTCTACTTTGACTAAATGTAGGTATGGTGGACCTCTATTTGTTTCCAGGGATAATGGTCAAGCATGGGAGCAGAAGGGTAATGAGTGTCCTAATGCTGTGTTCAATAACGGTAGAATGATTTATATGGATTATGACGCTAACCTAATAAAGCAATCAACTGATTATGGTGTAACCTGGAAGGTTATTAAGGATGGCACTGTCGGTGAGCCTTCCTTTAGCACTAACGGTAATAGTATATTTGGTGATTATATACGTCGTAGTAATAGTGCTAAGCTCTCAGTAGACGGGGGTCTCAGCTGGAATCCTGTTCCTCTAATGCCAAGTCAGTTTTATGATACTATCCCCGAATATTTAGGCGTTAGTGACGACGGTAAGAGGTTATTTGTCACTGCTCAGCCCGATAACTCCTCTCCTGCGTGGGAGCCAGTACATACTTCAGTTGATGGTGGCAAGACCTGGCAGGATTGGGGTAATGGCGAATTTGAGAGTGGCTCTATTTCGATGACTAGTGATGGCTCTAAGATCTTTGCGGTAGCAGGTAATAACATCTATCGTTTGGGTACACTCCAACTGCCTCAGACTAAGACTTTTGATGTGAACACAAAGCCTGCTCCGGCAAACACAGACAATGCAGTCGCTAAATCTACACTTGCGGCTACATCACTTCGCTGTTATGATATTGCCGCTTCATCGGTGAAACCTTTGCCTGCTGATGGTATTACACCTACTGAGGCGCGAGTAAAGATTTTGGGCGGTTTATCATTCAATATTAACTGTATTCAGCCATCGGCTTCATCAGACATTAGAATATCTCTTGCAGAACAATATGATATTGCGAAAGTACGGATCTATAAAAAAGACTCAGCTGCAGCAGGCTTGCGAGATATAACGAGTGAAGTAGTTATCAAGAATGAGACAATCGCAGGTAAATCAGTTACGACGGTGTCATATACTGCAGTTGATGGCGCTAAGTATGACGATGACCACGCTGTTAATAGTGTCATTACTGATCCAATTTATTTTGGTGTAGTTACTAACCCTGTAACACCAACTAATCCAGGTAGCTCAGCTTCTCATCCAGTGCCGACAGCCTCTAATACGGCGAGTGCTAACTCAAGTACCTCAAAACAGACAGGTTGGCTAGCTGATACAGGAACTTCTGTTTGGATATTTGGTAGCTTAGCTGTCGTGGCTCTTGCTGCTGGGCTAGCTTTGAAGCGGTATATCTAAAACAAAAATTAAGTCAAGGACGGAGCGAGTTTTTGAGTGCCCATAGGGGTGTCTGGCTCGCTCGTTTTTGCTTTCTCGGCTTCATGCGCCAGATAGACAAATAGCAAGGTTAGATCATGGCTCTGGTACAACACGCTGCTGTCGAGGCGTTTTTGAGAGATGTATTGAATGAGTTCTTTGATGTCGTCAAATGATACCGGAATGGCTGCTCGCAAGATGCGGCAGACTGGTACAAGGGCGAGCCAGAAAACGATCATGGAGGTAGCTGACAAATTGACGTTCAAAAACGGAAGCTTGCCAAGAAACACGAACATGCAAAGCTGGTCAAATAGCACTGGTGTGATGAAAACCACGCCAACAAGTAGTAGTAAGTAAACACTCAACCTTCGCATATATAGTAACTGTAACAGATAAAAACTTGACTTGCAATCATAAGCAATACGTGTTCATATATAATCCAACAATTAGGTAATGTCTGGAAAAAAATATAAAAAACCGGTATAATAGAGCGGCTATGCCGGAGGTTATTCGAGTTAAAGGTGCTCGCGAGCACAATCTGAAAAATGTTAGCGTGGAATTGCCGCGCGATAAGTTCGTGGTCATTACTGGCCTGAGTGGTTCAGGCAAATCAAGTCTGGCGTTTGACACGATTTATGCTGAGGGCCAGCGCCGTTATATGGAGAGCTTGAACTCGTATGCTCGGCAGTTTTTGGGAACGATGGATAAACCCGATGTCGATAGCATCGATGGCTTGAGTCCAGCTATTTCGATTGACCAAAAATCAACCAGCCGTAACCCACGCTCAACGGTAGCGACAGTGACTGAGATTTACGACTATTTGCGACTGTTGTTTGCGCGCATCGGCGTGCCGCACTGTCCAATTTGTGGCAAAGCAGTGTCGCGGCGTACCACCGAAGCCATCATCCAAGAAATCATCAAGCAGTATGACGGACACCGGATTTTACTGCTGGCGCCAATTGTTAAAAATAAAAAAGGTGAATTTGCGCACATTCCTGAGCAGTACCGTCGGCTGGGTTACGCTCGTGTTAGGGTTGATGGCGTGGTATATGCCCTGGACGAATTTCCAGAATTGCAAAAGAGTTATAAGCACTCGATTGAGCTGGTGGTTGACCGCTTGGCATTGAACAGTGAATTGACTGGTCGGTTGTCTCAGAGCGTCGAGCAAGCCTTAGAATTAGGTCAGGGGATTGTGGAGGTTTTAGATGCTGATGATGATCAGGTGCGAACGTTTTCGCAGCGGTATGCCTGTGTTGATCATCCTGAGGAGGATATTCCTGAGTTGGAACCACGACTGTTTAGTTTTAATGCGCCACAAGGAGCTTGTCCGAGCTGTACTGGTTTGGGTAGTCGCATGGAGATTGATCCGGAGCTGGTGTTTAATGACAATTTGACTATCGCTGAAGGAGCCATCAGACCGTACAACCGCGTCAATGTCGACAATTTCTATATGAAAAAAATCATGGCCGTTGCCGAGGCGCATGGCTTTAGTGTGCGAACGCCTGTTAAGAAACTGTCTGATGAAGCTAAACAGACAATTTTGTATGGGACAGGGGCGCAAAAGTATCGCATCGAGCTTGGCAGTGGTCGGCATTATGACACAACCTATGAAGGGGTGATCCCGAACTTAGAGCGCCGGCACCGTGAGACTGACAGTGAATTTATGCGCAAAGATATTGAACGATTTATGCGCGAACGAGCTTGTTATGTTTGTAAAGGCGCTCGCCTCAAACCAGTAGTCTTGGCAGTGACAGTTCACGGGCTCAATATTGTTGATGTTTGTGACTTGGGTGTTGATGATGCGTTGGACTTATTTACACACAAGCTCAAATTGACAGAGCAGGAAACGACGATTGCACGGCTGATATTAAAGGAGATCAAGGCACGGCTTGGATTTATGAGCAATGTTGGTCTGAACTATCTGGAGCTGGGACGAGCGGCTAACACTTTGAGTGGTGGAGAGGCTCAGCGCATTCGACTAGCGACACAAATTGGCTCGGGTTTGCAGGGTGTGCTGTATGTCCTGGATGAGCCGTCCATTGGCTTGCATCAGCGAGATAATGACAGGCTTATTGATACCCTGAAGCGTCTGCGTGATCTTGGCAATACAGTGCTGGTGGTGGAGCACGATGAAGATACCATCCGCCAAAGTGACTTTTTGGTCGACATGGGGCCGGGTGCTGGTTCGAAAGGCGGGCAAATCGTCGCCATGGGTTCGCCTGAAGAAGTAGCGAAAAATCCAGACAGTATCACTGGTCGCTACTTGAGCGGCGTAGAAAAAATTGCAGTACCAAAAAAGCGCAGAAAGCCAAACCAGGATCAGCAACTGATTGTACGTGGTGCTCGGGAAAATAATTTGAAGAATATTGACGTGGCGTTTCCGTTGGGACTGATGACGGTGGTGTCTGGTGTGTCTGGTAGTGGTAAATCGACGCTGGTTAATGACATTGTAGCGAAAGAACTAGCGGCTCGTCTCAACCGTTCGCAAGTGGTGCCGGGTAAACACGACCGCATCAACGGCATTAAGCTGCTAGACAAAGCCATCGTCATCGACCAGTCGCCAATTGGTCGCACGCCGCGCTCAAACCCAGCCACCTATACGGGCATTTTTACGCCAATTCGCGAATTATTTGCTGCCACGCCAGAAGCGAATGTTCGCGGCTACAAGGCGGGTCGGTTTAGTTTTAACGTCAAGGGCGGTCGCTGTGAAAATTGTCAGGGTGATGGCGTGATAAAGATTGAAATGCACTTTTTGCCAGACGTGTATGTGATGTGTGACGAATGTAAGGGCAAGCGGTACAACCGTGAGGCGCTAGAAATTACCTATAAAGACCGCACCATCTCTGATGTATTAGAAATGACAGTGGAACAAGCTGCCGAATTCTTTGACAGTATCCCATCTATTCATCGGAAGCTTGAGACGTTAGTGGAGGTTGGTCTGGGCTATATTCGTTTGGGCCAGCCGGCAACCACCTTCTCTGGTGGGGAAGCGCAGCGCATCAAATTAGCGACTGAGTTATCAAAACGCTCAACGGGTAAAACTATGTATATTTTGGATGAGCCAACCACTGGGTTGCACTCGGCTGATGTCAAGCGGTTGTTGGGGATTTTGCACAAACTCGTTGAGGGTGGAAACAGTATGATTGTGATTGAGCACAATTTGGACGTCATCAAGTCAGCAGATTGGATCATTGATATGGGCCCAGAAGGCGGTATGGGCGGTGGTACGGTGGTTGCTAGCGGAGCACCAGAAGAGATTACCAAGAACACAGAGTCGTTTACTGGTAAATATCTCAAGCCGCTGTTGAAATAGAAAGCCTCGTTAAATGTAAGAATGTTATTTACGCTTTTTAGCAGCTGACTTTGGCTGTTTGCTCTTTGAAAATAGAACAGACAATTGTTTTTTGATGGCTGCCTTGGTGGACTCTTGCTTGAGTGCGTGAATAACCATCGGTAAGACTGACAGGAAAATGATGATCAGGGCAGCAACCTCGACATTGATGCCAGCTTCAGTCAGCGCTTTGCCGGCAAAGAAGCCCAGGTAGGTAAATAGCGACGCCCATAAGATGCCACCGATGACGTTAAATAGCAAGAAGGTTCGATAATGCATTTTGCCTGCGCCGGCTACGATCGGGGCGAATGTGCGCACAATTGGTACAAATCGCGCCAGAATCACCGTGATGGCGCCATGTTTTTCATAAAACTTCTCAGCCTGGATGAGATACTCACGTTTGAATAAGCGCGAGTTCTTTCGCTCAAATAATTTCCGGCCTACCTTGTGACCGAAGGTATAACCGACTGAGTCTCCAGCAATGGCTGCTATGATGAGCAGGACGACAAATACTGAAATGTCAATTGGTAGGATATGTTGTTGTACCATATAACCAGCAGTGAATAGTAGGCTATCGCCAGGGAAAATAAACCCAAACAATAGACCTGACTCGGCAAATACAACAAATAAAACGGCGATAATGCCAAAGTGAATAATAAAATCTACAAAAGCGTGCATCATGGATAATCATTATAGGACAAAAAACAGTAGTTGACAATTTGACATGATGAAATCGCTCATGCTACACTGGTGACAGGTAGTTTTAATATACACAACTGAGGAGAGGGAGAAAATAGGGATGGTACGTCTTCGTATATCAAGAAGGAATCAACGTGTCGCCAAGCTAGCAATACCGGCAGCCGCAGCTGTAATAGTTTTTGCGTTGGTTTTGACACATCCATTTATGGCACAAGCGGCTAGTGTCCACAAAAAATATAAAGCGATGGATACCAATTATCCAGTGCCGACAACCAATGTGGCATGGATTTCGCCAGATGGTAATGACAATTCTGGGAATGGTACCGAAGCGCGACCGTTCGCGACCTTTAGGCGAGGCTTACAGGCCGTTTCTGATGGAGGAACGGTTGTAGCCAAGAGTGGCGCTTACCGAGAGCCTCATTTCTTTGTCACGAAGAAAAATATTACCTTCCAGGCTGCCCCTCATGCTGAAGTCTGGATGAAGGGTAGCGATATTGTATCGGCAGATCGATGGACTAAAGAAGGCAACATGTGGAAGACTACGGGTAAATTCCGTAATTTCTGTCGTGTTTGTACGGTCAACCCCAACCCATCCAAAGAAGGTATGGCTGCTTACCCAGAGCAGATGTTTATCGACGATCAACCACTGGAACAAGTCGATGCAAAAAGCAAGGTTGGCCCTGGTAAATTCTATGTTGAAGACAAGAATCCAACTACCCTAAAAGACCCTACCAACAATCGCGCAGGCTTTAACGTCGGCACAGAAGATGATTTGACATATTATGTTGGCTCTGACCCATCTAGCGGTACTACAGAGATTACCAACCGAGCACGCGCTTTCTCTGTTGGTGGTCGTCAGGCTGATGATGGCTCTAATTTCACGATGAAAGCTATCAATGTTGCACAGTACTCACCAGTACAGAGTTGGTCTTGGGATCGTGACTTGGCCGAAGATCAGGTTGGGACCAGTATGATCGTGGTAAATGGTCGTGGCTCAGTCGTCCAAGACTCCATCTTTACGCAAAGCTCCTCAGTCGGTTTCAATACTGATGCACAAGGTGCGCGCATCGTTAATAACAAATTTATCGGCAATGGTGGTAATGGCGCAGGAGCTAACCGTGCACACAATACAACATTTGAAAATAACATCTTTACAGAGAATAACGCAGCAAATTATCTGACCAATGGTTCAGTCTGTTTGGCATGGTGTACTGTTTCTGAGATAAAAGTGACGCATATTGAGAACTTTACGTTCCGAGGTAATGTGGTTGATAACTCAAAGAATCCTGCTTCAACCGGCAATGACTATTATGTGCGCAATGGTACAGCAGGTGTCTGGTGCGATGAAGGTTGTATTAAGGCGAAAATCGTCAATAACTTCTTCATCAACACAACTACCGCGATCTTTGATGAGGTTTCAGACGGTACGATCATCGCGTCAAACATCATTGAAGGCTCGGGTGCTGGTATTAGCGTCTCAAGTAGTTCAAATTCCAAAGTGTACAACAACACCATCTCTCGAACTAACCGACCGATCATGCTAAATGAGGATGCTCGTACCAATGGTTGTAATGAGCGGGATGCTCACAACCCGCAAATTTGTAAATCACTTGAGCCATGGTCTGCTAGTAAAGGTTTGAGTTGGAATCTGACTGGCCTGGAGATGTACAATAACATCATTTCCTCTCGTGCGGTCATCTCTGGTGACACTGGCGCGCCACTATGGTCCTACCCTGTTAGGAGCACTGGTGGCCCAAACCACACCGGTCCAGGTACCTATACAAATGACATGTTCAAGGGCTTTGACTACAACGCCTACTATCGCAGCAGCTTGCAAAATGAAGGTACGATCATGACTTGGGACTTGGCGGAAATGCCAAATCGTCTCGATGTTTTGTTTGCTAACGTGAAAGACATCGCTAAAGATAGCCGCGTGAGGTCGTCAATTGATGGTCGCGACACCCACTCGTTTGACCTGTTTGGTACACGCGCAAACAACCCATACTTCGTCAAAGAAGCTGAACAGAACACCGACTACCGCAAGAGTAACTACAACTTGAAGGCGGGTAGTCCGGCGATTAGCTCAGGTAAGCCATTGTCAGCTGAGGTTGCATCAGCAATTGACCCAAGCGGTCAACAAGTCAAGCCTGGTGTAGCAGTGAACCGAGGTGCTTTGGTAAATGCGTACATGGACTCAACCAATTCTCCGACACCTCCACAACCTCCAGCAGCGCAGGGTGTTAACATCCCTGATGCCAGGTTGCGCCAGTTGTTGAACAAGAGGTTAGCTGAAATCTCAGGGAAAACCCGTAGCGATACTCAAGCGATTACTGCTCAAGAAATGCTAACCATTGATCGCATGTATGTCGATAATACTGGCAATATCACGGAAGACCAGAGGATTAAGGATTTGACTGGTCTGGAGTACGCTAAAAATGCAACTGAGCTATCACTCGGTAATCACGCAATTACTAATTTGCAGCCGCTCGCTGGTCTCACTAAGCTGCGCGCATTGCAGCTGTCAGGCAATAAAGTTGCTGATATTCAGCCATTGGCTGGCTTGTCTGAGCTGCGTAGTGTGAACTTGTCGGAAAATGTTGTTGCGAACTATAGTCCTTTGTCGTCTCTGAACAAGCTCGAGCAAATCTCGATGAGCGGTACCAATCAGACGTTAGACCTATCAACATTTGCAGGTAGTAAAAACTCGCTAAAGAAAATCTCTTTCTATGACTATGGCCGAAGGACTAAAGTTGTCAATGTTCAATCTCTTGTTGGTGCACCGGCTCTGACCTCTTTGCGCTTGACTGGGGGACAATTGAGCGAGGATGAGATTACTGCAATTGGACGAATGACTCAACTTACTGAACTGCGGTTAGACTACAGTACGGTCATGAATGCACAGCCTCTCGCGGGTTTGAACCACCTTACTTCTTTGAAGCTAGAAAACCAGCAGGGTAGTATGACGACTGAGTCTGAGGTATTTAACTCACCGTTAAAGGATGCGTCTGGCGCACCAGTTACTATTGAAAATACAGCTACTTTGGTTAATGAAGCAGCTGGTAAATTAAAAGTGGCGGCACCAGTATATGATGGTCAACCACACGCACTGCAGGCCAACTGGAATAAACAGATAACTGTTAATGGTAAGCCGTTTGCTTTCTCCGGAACATTGCACGTAACTGCAACGTTGCCAAAATCTGACCTATCTGCCCTCCGCACCGCCATCGCCAACGCCGAGAAAGAACCGGCCTACATTACCAATGACGCGACCGTCAAGCAAGCTCTCGCCAAAGCCAAAGAAGTAGAGAAGCAACCAAACCCAACTGCTACTGCCATCCAGAAAGCAGCCAGCGACCTCAACACGGCAGTTGCCAACGCCAAGAAGAAGGAAGCAGACGCCCAGACAGCCGCTGAACAAGCAGTTGCTCAGGCTGAACACAACCAGGATCCAGACGACGTCACCAGCGCCAACGCCAAGGTAGCTGCCGTCCAAGACCCAACGAAGAAACAAGCCTTCCAGGATCGCCTCAACCAGGTAACCGCTAACGTCACCGCTGCTCGCACTGCTCTCTCCGCCCTGATAACCAAAGCCAAAGACCCAGCAACCACTGCCGGTATGTCCCAAGAAACCAAGGACGCCGTAGCTGCACAAGCTACCCAAGCAGAGCAGGTCGCCGCCAACGCCGGTGCTTCTGTTGCCGAACTCAACGCTGCCAAAGCAGCTCTGCAAGCAAAACTTGACGCCCTTCGTCCTGACCTATCTGCCCTCCGCACCGCCATCGCCAACGCCGAGAAAGAACCGGCCTACATTACCAATGACGCGACCGTCAAGCAAGCTCTCGCCAAAGCCAAAGAAGTAGAGAAGCAACCAAACCCAACTGCTACTGCCATCCAGAAAGCAGCCAGCGACCTCAACACGGCAGTTGCCAACGCCAAGAAGAAGGAAGCAGACGCCCAGACAGCCGCTGAACAAGCAGTTGCTCAGGCTGAAAGTACCAAAACTCAAGCTGCAGTGAATGCCGCAAGAGCTTTGGTGGCAAACGTACAGGATACCGCTAAGAGAACTGCACTGGAAAATCGGTTGAATGCAATTGTCATCCCGGGACCTCAGGCTCCACGGAACAAGATGACTGTTGCACAGCCAGATCACCGTTCTTTGACATTAGAGACGTCTGGAAACTCTTGTTACAACTTGGCGACAGCACAGACAGCTTCAACGCCGGATCGCTACAATAACCGTGTGCTTCGCGAAGGAGTGGACTTCACGATTAACTGTAACAACCAAGCTCCTGTGGTTGGCTTTACAGCTCGCGTAACCTTAACATTAAGTCGTCGCTATGCTAACACGAACCGTCTGACAATTGGTAAGATAATGAATGGTCGAGTATATCAAGACATCACCAGCCGAGTTACCTTTGGTAATACGCCAGATGGCAAATACACCACTATTGCTTATGATTTGACTGACGGCGGCTTTGGTGACGGTGACGGTATAGCAAACGGCACTATCATCGACCCAGTTGGTATTTACGAAGAAGAGGACGCTACTCAGAATGGTAACCAAAATGCCAATAGTGGCGGCAACAACCCAGTTGCTAAGATTGCGAAGAAAGCATCAAATGCACTAGCTGACACGGGTAGTAACGCCATCGTAATCGCTCTCGGTTCCATCGCGGTCGTTGCTACTGGCGCCTGGATAATCATCAAACGCCGACGCTAAACCAGCTGTCACAGCTCAATAATAAAGCGGCTATCTCATGTAGCCGCTTTTTATGTTAATCTTCGATAAATCCGCCGGACTGTCGTGCCCACAGTTTGGCATAAACGCCACGTTTTTTGGCAAGCAACTGCTCGTGTGAACCGTCTTCGACGATGCGTCCATTTTCTAGAACAATGATGCGATCCAGTTTGGCGATGGTCGACAGACGGTGGGCGATGACGATTGAAGTGCGATTTTTCATCAATGTCTCCAGCGACTGCTGGATTAGCGCTTCTGATTCTGAGTCCAAGGCTGAGGTTGCTTCATCAAGAATTAGAATTGGTGCATCTTTTAAAATTGCCCGAGCGATGGCGATACGCTGCCGCTGCCCACCTGATAGCTTCACGCCGCGCTCACCGACCATAGTGTCAAAGCCATCATGTAATTTGATGATGAAATCATAGGCACCAGCTTTCTTGGCAGCTTTTTCAATTTCAGCATCAGTCGCGTCAGGTCGGCCGTAAGCGATATTCTCACGCACCGAACGGTGAAATAGTAGCGGCTCTTGTGGCACATAGGCGATTTGTTCGCGTAGACTTGCCTGAGTAACTTCGGCAATATTTTGTGCATCAATAGCAATCTCCCCTGAGTCAATGTCGGCAAATCGTAGCAATAATTTAGTCAAGGTAGTTTTGCCAGATCCACTCGATCCAACCAAGCCAATTTTTTCACCTGACTGAATGCGAAGAGAAAAATCATGAAACAGCGTGTCACCCGCACCCTCATCATGAGTAAAGGTTATATTATCCATGGTGATACTGCCGCGTGTAACAGCAAGCTTTGCGTTACTTTGATCGACCAGTGTCGTCGGCGTGGTAAGAATTTCTACCATATCGTGAGCGTCACCAAGGATGCGGTTATAACTACGCATGATACTGTTCATATTCCATAATTCATGTGCCACACTGCCAGTGTAGGTGATGATGAGATAAACCGTTGCTACTGATACGATATTATGTTGGGCAGCGTATATCGCAAAGGCAATTGCCCCAATTTTTATCGTTATATTAATGGTTGAATACACAGTGCTGACTTTTAGGAGCCCGCGCATGGTACCCAGGCTGGCGCCGCGCCATGATGTAACGGTCTTTGTAAAGCGTTGCTGTTCCAGCGCCTCGGCACCAGATGATTTTACTGCCAAAATGTTTGAAACAGCGTCGGCTAATTGTCCGCTCACTTTGTTGCTGGCTTTGGCTTCTTTTTCGTTCAGCTTGGCCATCGGTCGAGAACCAAAATAGACAACGATACTAAACATGACAGAGAACACTAGGAGAAATACCGCGTATTGCCACAGTAGAGTTGATAAGATGATGATGGAACCAACCAGGGAAATCACTAGCGGTAAAATTGACCAAATAATGGTGTCCCAAAAACGTTCAACTGCGCCATTTAATTTATTAGTTTGGCTGACAAGTGAGCCGCCAAATTTATTGGCATGAAAAAACATCGTTTGGTTGGTTAGTTTGCTAAAACACTGTGCATACAAATCGCGCTGCAGGGCGGTTTCAAATGTCCATGCGAGGTACAGGACTAAGCGCCAGCCGATAACATTTGACCATAATTCGCTCATGCCGTAGAGCGCGACTAATTTCCATAGTTTTTCTGCATTGTCTAGTTGCCCATTTTGGATGATATTGAGTAATTCAGCAATAATCAGTGGGCCGACAAAAATTGTTATAGCCAGGGTGATGATTGCAAAAAAGATGGTCAAATTTCGCCGATGCTTGTAGGGCCGTGATATTCGCCAGAACAGGCATAATATTTCTTTGTTTGATACTTTTGTCAACGTAAATACTCCTTTGGTTAGTTTCTGTATTCAGTGGTTCGCTGGTAAGTTAACTATTACGAACGTGAGGATTTAGAGGAACTTGCCTCAGACAAGTTCATACATGTTAGGTAAGTATATGATATAGTTATGTCATGAGTCAAGAACATGCTGTAGTTTTACACCGATCTTCAACACGAGTACTGCTCGGTATCAACCTCTTTTTTGTGGCGCTGTGGTCGATAACGTTACTAAATCCACAAAAGCTTAACATCCTGTGGTTTTTGGTTGTTGTTTTATTGGCAGTTTTATTTATCGTAAGGAACAAAAATGTTTCTAGAACTGATGTTATCATTGCTGTAATTTTAGGCTGTCTGGCTGCACCATCCAGTATGTTTATGGGAGTGTGCTCTGCTGTTGCGTATGTTGGAGGTGTTAGTGTGCTCAAGAAAAGTAAGCATGCAATTGTCCTCTGTAAAATGGTCAACAAAAAAGAAATACTAAAAACAATTTGTCTTGCCCTATTGGTAGGATTGGCGCTGGGAACCATCAATATTCTCCTGGCAAAAATTTCTTGGAATATTGCTTTTTCGCTCAAGCCAGAATGGTTCTTAAACGCCATGCGTGCTGGTATTTCGGAAGAAATTATTTTCCGCTTCTTTTTCTTTGCTACGTGCATCTATTTCATTAAGGATAGATTACTGTCAAAATTAGATAATTTTTTGTGCTATATCGTTATGATATTACCTCACGTCTTGCTTCATTTTAATACAGCTAATTTTGCGCTGGGTAGCGTCCTGGCGTTGGCGCTATTGTTTGGTCTGCCGTTTGCCGTCATGCAACGAAAGCGCGATGTTAGTTCGGCCATAGGTGCACATACAGTGGTTGATGTGATAAGATTTTGTTCATTTGGCGTGTAGCTGCTGTATAATAGAATATGAACAAAGGAGGAAATAATGGCGTTATATGAGATTACAACAAAACAAGAATTTGAAGAGAAAGTGCTAAAAAGCAACAAGCCGGTGCTGGTTGATTTTTGGGCACCGTGGTGTCCACCGTGCCGAGCGATGGCGCCAATTTTACACCAAATTGCTGAAGAAACTGAGTTTGATGTCGTCAAAGTTGATACTGAAGCCAGCCAGGAAAATGCGCAGTTGGCTATGGACTATCGTGTGCAGGGTATTCCAAACATGAAGATTATCGCTGGTGGCGAGGAAGTTGCTGAGCTGATCGGTATGAAACCAAAGCAGACGCTGATTGATGCTTTAGAGAAAGCCGCAAAGTAGAAATTAAGTTAAAAGGAGGATTTTTATGAAGGGTTTTAATGGAAATATTGAAGAATTGACGGTGCAGAATAATAATTTTCGTCAGGTGCTTTATACGGCGAAGCACTGTCAATTGGTATTGATGAGTCTGCCAGTTGGCGGGGAGATTGGCGCGGAAGTTCATGAGGAGAATGATCAATTTTTCCGATTTGAGGCAGGTCAGGGTAAGGTTTTGATTGATGGCAATGAGTATGCTGTGTCTGACGGCAGTGCTATTATCGTGCCAGCAGGTGCTGAGCACAATGTGATAAATATTGGCGAAGAGCCACTTAAGCTCTACACGATTTATAGTCCAGCACATCACAAAGATGGCATTGTTCGGGCGACACGCGAAGAAGCGGAAGTCAACGAAGAAGATTTTGATGGTGTGACGACAGAATAGTTATTAACTCGGATTACAAACGAAAGTATATTACATTGCAGGCTAAACCGCTTTTATATGATCAGATTGCAGCCGATCCGATGAATGATGATTTTGCTAATAGAGGTTGGTTGCCTGTGTATTCTGCTTCGTCAAGTTCGCGAATTGTACTGGTTGGGCAGGCGCCAGGCCGAATTGCCCAGCAGACGCTAAAGCCGTGGAATGATGCTAGTGGTCGCTTGCTTCGGCGATGGCTGAACGTAACGGACGAGCAGTTTTACAATCCTGAACTCTTTGCGTTGATGCCGATAGATTTTTATTATCCAGGCAGGGGAGCGCACGGTGATTTGCCGCCGCGCTTGGACTTTGCTAGGAAATGGCACCCGTGCTTATTGACGCAGATGCCGAATGTGCGATTGACAATTTTGGTTGGTTCGTATGCGCAAAAATATTATCTTGATCGCTGCGCCAGGTATAATTTGACAGCAACTGTGGCGGACTTTAATATGTATTTGCCAGATTATTTTCCATTGGTTCATCCATCGCCGCTCAATATTGGCTGGCGCAAACGTAATCCCTGGTTTGAATCGGACGTTATTCCAGTTCTACAAACTATAGTTAAGGAGGTGCTGTCATGACAGTTTATAAAATTAAACGAATTTACGAATCGCCAGAATCGGACGATGGCTACCGCGTGCTGGTTGACCGATTATGGCCGCGCGGTATCAATAAAGAACGAGCAGCGCTAGACGAATGGGCAAAAGATATCGCACCGACTAACGAGTTGCGCCAATGGTTCGGTCATGATCTGGAAAAATTTGTAGGGTTTATGTCGCGTTATACCGAAGAGCTGGATGCTAGTTCTGTAGCCGCCACTCTTAAACAACAATGGCAAAAACATCCAGTTGTTACACTGTTATACAGCGCTAAAGATATTGAGCATAATCAGGCGGCAGTGCTGCAGCAGTGGCTGGAACGGTGACTCGTGCCGCACACTACGTAGTGCTATAATAGTTACGTAAGGAGGTGTAATATGCTACTAACATTTTTCTCGCGGGCGGGCGAAAATTACGGTGTTGATGACACCGAAGTTGGCAATACGGAGGTAATTGCCGGTTATATCAAGGATTATTTCGGCGATAAAATCGACGTTTTCAAGCTGGAGCCGGTGAATCCGTATCCGGATAATTATCAAGAATGTACTGAAGTTGTCAAGCGTGAAAAAGCCGAAAACGCGCGGCCAGCATTCCAAGGCAAGGTAGATTTGTCTGCTCATGATACTATTTTCTTGGGCTATCCGATTTGGTGGGGCGAGCCGCCGATGATCATTAATACTTTTTTTAGAAAAGTATGACTTTGTCGGCAAAACAATCATTCCGTTCAATACCCACGCCGGTTCTGGCGCTGCTGGCAGAGCGTTTTGCTAGCGAGTGCAGCGAGCCAGTGGATTTGCAAGAAGTGCTGTTGACGGCTTGGCTGCATGACGTTGATGATTACAAATTGGTCGGCAAGGCGCAGGCAGAGAAATTAACGAACGCAGTAAATATCATGACGCAGGCAAAAGTGTTTGACGGACTAAGCCAGGCGGTGCTGGAAAACATGGCGCAGCTTGTCGCATGATGAACATGGTGACAACACATGGGGTAAGAAGGTGAATAGACAGGCGCGTGATGTGTGGGATATCTTTTGTTTAGGTAGTGATATTCCTGGTAACTATCCAATACTCATTGGCATTAAGGAACTTGCGTCACAGGTAAAATTAGAAAAACCGATGCGCTACTACGAAGTGCGCGCTGATAGGCGAATAGCCATCACTAATATTTCACACATAGAGGTGCCATATAACAAGCAGAAAGAAGTACGCAGATTGTTGCGTGCGCATAATATTACTTTGCCAGTTACGAGTATTGAGTTGGGTGAATGTGTTAGCGCGCAGAAGTCGTTTACTGAGCTATTAGGCTGGCAGTAGCAACTGGGTGCAATATTATGACACGACAACGCCCATGACCTGAAGATCATTGCAATATTTCTCAAAGTCTATATAAACCAGCGTGTTAATGCCAAGATCCTTTGCGCCAGTGAGTGCAGTTGGCTTGTCGTCAGCATAGACTATCTCTTGTGGTTGGCAGCCAGAGCGACGCAATAATTCGGCAAAAATCTCGGTTGACGGTTTAGCGGCATGAACTTGATATGAGAAAACTGCTGTATCAAATTGCTGTAGAAAACCAAACTTTCTCTCCAGGCCGTTGATACGAGCTGGAAAATTATTGGAGCAGATCAATGTTTTGTAGCCCGCATGTTGAACCCTTGTCGCCAGTTGCGCAACGCGTTCATCGATCACATAGCCATCAAGCATTAGCTCTATCAGCTCATGGTTAGACAAGCCTGTGTTCCACTGCGATTCTGCCCACGTCCAGAATTCATTGTCATCGATTTTACCCAGTTTATAATCAGCCATGTGCTGACTTGTGAGAAAGACTGACTTGGCGTTCGCCTCCTTAACTCCATAGTGAGCGAGGCTGCTCAGAAACTCAGCCTTGCCCTTGTTAAAATACATGCCATCAAGATCAAAGACGATGGCTTTGATGGAGTGGTGTGGGTTTTTCATCTGCGACATATCACTCATTGTAACACCAATGGCTTGGAAGAATGTATAATAAAAAGGTGAATCAAACATTGCAAGCCAAGCTCAAAACTCTACCGCGCACTTCTGGCGTTTATTTTCATAAGTCAGCCAGCGGCGAGATTATTTATGTGGGCAAGGCGGCGGTGCTGAAAAACCGCGTGCGTCAGTATTTTCAAGATTCGCGCGGGCGGGACAATAAAACCATGGCGTTGGTGGCGGAAATCGCTGATACGGATTGGATTGAGACTGAAAGCGAAGTTGATGCCTTGTTTCTGGAAAGCGAGATGGTCAAGCGCTATATGCCGCGATACAACGTGCTGCTACGCGATGATAAATCGCAGATGTATGTGCGAATCGACATGAAAAGTGAGTGGCCGACCGTCAGTTTTACGCGCAATCCAGCTGATGACGGCGCGGAATACATTGGCCCGTTTTATAATGGCTTCGCCTTGAAAAAAGCTTTGCGATATTTGCGGCGGGTGTTTCCCTATTTGACCAGGCAGCGACGGCCGGGGCAGTCGAAATTAGATGAAGATTTGGGCTTGAGTCCGCGACTAAGTGATGGGACGGAGCTATACAAAGCTAATTTACGCAAACTCATCAGCTACATCAAGGGCAATCGCAAAGCCATCGCTGCCGAGCTGGAACGCGATATGAAAACGGCGGCTGGACTGCATGATTTTGAGCGGGCGGCAGATCTTCGCAATAAACTACGCGCTATGCAGGAGTTGCAGCGGCGGGTTTGTTTTGGCG
>CAUSYU010000007.1:0-33394 GCA_963536065.1 uncultured Candidatus Saccharibacteria bacterium | reverse complement strand
CGGGTTATTGATGTTTATGACCGCGGAGAAACGCTTCTGCGGTCATTTTTTTGCCACTTGGTGCGATGAGTTCGTCGATGATGAGGAATTGTCCATCGTGGTAGCACTGGTCTAGAGCAGTTTTTGGCGTGACATCAGGGTGAGCTTTGGTGATGATGAGACGGAGGTCGTCAAACATCATGGTAGAGCGAGGAAAACCGAGATAGGCTCTGACTCGCGCGGCCGCTTGTTTGGCGCTGAGGGATTGTGGATCGAGGGGTGCATCCTGCTTTGATAATAATTTGCAGTAGGTAGCGATGGATTCTTGTTGCGGTTTGAGGTGTATGTCACCGGATATGATGCGAGGCAATAATTCGACCAAGCGTTGTGAACCCAGATTGAATAATTTGCAGTACAGCTCATCACGAGATTCGTTACCGGAGAGTAGGATAGACTCTTGATGGTAGATTGGTCCGGCGTCCATTTGGGCGTCTAATTTTATCAAGGATATCCCAGTGTGGGAGTCTAAGTTAGTCATGGCAGCTTCAATGGGCGATGGGCCACGGTATTGTGGGAGGAGTGATGGGTGAAGATTGATGATGCCGGGGTTGAATAAATCGATGATTGACTGAGGTATGATTTTGCCATAGCTAACCAAAACACCTACTGGTGACTTGAGTGTTTGAATGGCTGGCAAGATGTCTTTGAGGTTGTTTGGTTGCCAAACGGGGATATTGTGCTGGTGAGCGTACGTTTTGACAGCAGGCTCTGATAGTTTACCGCCCCGACCCTTGGGCGCGTCAGGTTTGGTGATGACGGCGGCAATGTGAAATTGTGCTTCATGCAGCGCTTTGAGAGTAATGAGGCTGTGTTCTTCGGTGCCAAAAAATACTATCTCAGACATGGTTATCCCCAAAGATCAGTGTTATCTTTGATGCTCGTGTCATAATTGAGCGGTTGTAATTCACCAGAATCATCGAGGGTGTAAAATGCATCGTGCGTATCGCGGATGTGGTCAATGAAGACGATACCGTTAGTGTGGTCAATTTCATGCTGTAGGACACGTGCTAAAAAGCCCTCGGCTTTGAAGCGAATCTCATTGCCCTCCAGGTCTAAAGCTTTGACGCGAACTTTGGTGTAGCGTGGTACTTTGCCGTAGATGTGTTTTACGCTCAAGCAACCTTCAAAATCAGCTACTAAGTCGCCTTCGTATTTGACAATTTCTGGGTTGATCAAGGTCATGAAGTCACGAGTTTTCTTGTTATCAAAGTCAGCTCGGACGATGACGACTCGCTCCAAGCGATCTACTTGCACTGCTGCGAGAGCGGCGCTGATTTCATGTGGTCGTGAGTCCTCCCAATCTAACGCGGCGCTAGTCATGTCGTCAGACAGCTGTTGTACATCATCAGTGATGACATGGATACGATGAGATTTTTGACGCAAGTGGGGATTTGGTAGGGCAATAATGTCGTCTCTAGTCATACATCAAGTATATCAGAGGAGGGAGGTGGGGTCGAGTTCGAATTGCCAATGTTGTGGTGGCAAGTGAGCTAATATGGCGACTAAATCATCACGTTGGGGGCTTTTGAGTAACAATTGCCAACGGTAAGTGTCACGCACTCGTTCATAAAACGCAGGTGTCGGTCCTAAAATTTGCACTGTTTTTGGTACAACTGATTTGAGGGTGGAGGCAAGTTTTTGCGCGTTGCGAATAGCAGCAGCTTCAGTTTTGTAGATACAAGTGAGTTTCAAAAGATGGGTAAATGGCGGAAACATGGTTGCTTGTCGTTGGGCTATGGTACGGTGGTAAAAATCAGAGTAATTTTGCGTGAGGCCGTCTTGGATGGCTGGGTGCTGTGGTTGGTAAGTTTGAATAACGACGGTTGTTGGGTGATGTGATCTACCGACGCGCCCGACTACTTGAGCAAGCAGTTGGAATGTGCGCTCAGCGGCTGCAAAATCAGGTAGCGTTAGTCCAGTGTCTGCCTGTACTACGCCAACAGTTCGTAGATGTGGCAAGTCTAATCCCTTGGCGATCATTTGTGTGCCGATGATGAGGTCGATAGTACCCTCTTTGACGTCTTGGTATAACTTTTCTACGGTTTGATCGCTAGGAGTGTCTGCGTCAAAGCGGGCTATGGTTTGCTGAGGAAATAATTTGCTTAATTCTGTCTCGATGCGCTTGGTGCCAATGCCTTTGTGGATGATGTCGGCATGTTGGCACTCGGGGCAGACCGTTGGGACGGTCGCGTTATATCCGCATATGTGGCAAACAAGTTGATGTTTGTCTTGGTGTAGTGTCAGCGGCACAAAGCAGTTAGGGCAGCCAGCTTGCCAGCCGCAATTTTGACACAGGGTGATTGTGGTGGTGCCACGACGATTGTGAAAAATGAGTGCTTGCTGACCATCGTTGAAGGTTTGTTGGAGTTGAGAAAGCAGGGTGTCTGATAGGAAAAAGTGCTGAGTAAAATTATTGCGCTTGGTCATGTCAACGACTTTAATAGTGGGCTTGACGGCATCTTTGCGAGCGGGTTTGGGCATGGTGATGATGGGTCGGTTTCGTTGCTCGGACAAATAATAGTCAGCGATACTGGGAGTAGCGCTACCCAGAACTAACTTGGCGTTATGATTCTGCGCCAGCACGGCAGCAGTGCGCAGTGCGGAGTAGCGGGGGGATTGTTCTTGTTTGAAGCTAGGTTCGTGGCATTCATCAATGGCGATAAATCCGAGGTTATGTATGGGCATGAATAGGGCTGACCTTGGGCCGATGACCACGACGGGCTTGTTGGCGTTCAAAACGTGTAGCCATGCTGCATGGCGTTCAGCCTCAGTCTGGCGAGAATGAGTGACGATCACGTTGTCGAGATGTTCTGTGAAGGCTGAGACCAGCTGAGCCGTTAGGGCTATTTCTGGAATGAGTATTATCGATGATTTTCCTTTGGCTGCAGCGCGTCGGGATGCTTCGATATAGACTAGCGTTTTCCCGGAGCCGGTGACGCCGTGTAGCAGAGCCGTTCCGCTGGTTATGGAATCAATGATTTGCAGGGCTTGGAGCTGATCTTTGGTGAATACATTTTTTGTTCGATTTTGCATATCGACAGAGGTGAACTCTATGGATTTTCGTCGTTTTTTGGTGACACCACGCGGTAGAATCGTTTGCCAGACAGTGGCGGGGTGAGTCGCATAAAATTGGCTCATCCAGGTGTGTAGTGATAGTAATTGGCTGGGTAGCGGCGGCTGATCGACGACCGCAATTATCTCCCGTGTGTCGTATGGTGGCTGTGTTATTTCCTGCAAAACGACACCCACAACAACCTTCTTGCCGACAGGAATGGTCACGATAATTCCTGGCACTAACTCTTCATGTGAAGCATAGGAAAAGCTGCCAGTGTCAGCGCGGACAATCGTAGTTGGAGACACCTCGTAGTATCGCATAGCTATTATTATAACGCTTCATCAATGCTACAATAAGCATATGTATTTTCAGAGTCGCATGCAGGCGGGCGCAGAGCTAGGACAGCAGTTGTTCGAAAAATATCGCTACGAAAACTGTGCAGTGCTGGCATTGGGCGAAGGCGGTGTGTTGGTCGGTGAGCAGATCGCGGTCAGGCTTCACTGTGTTTTGATGATGCTACTGTCAGAGAGTATCGATGTTCCTGGAGAGGGGTTGAGTTTTGGCGCAGTTTCTCAGAGCGGAAAGTTTACCTACAACAGTGACTTTTCTTCTGGTGAGATTCGAGAATATACCAATGAATTTCATGGTTATTTGGAACAGCAAAAACAGCAGGCGTACCAACGGATCAATCGGCTGCTGGGTGATGGCGGTATCGTTGACGCGGCATTGTTGAAAGACCGGACGGTTATTTTGGTGAGTGATGGCTTTGGTGATAATCTTTCAAGCTTGGACGTAGCGTTGGGGTTTTTAAAATCAATTCGTATTGAAAAATTGGTGGTGGCGTTACCTGTGTGTAGTATTGCTGCAGTTGACCGATTGCACATCACGGTGGATGATCTGCATATATTGGACGTCAAGGAAAACTTCATGGGAATTAACCATTATTATGAGGATAATGAACTACCTTCACGCGAAGAGACCGTTGCAAAAATCAATCAAGTAATTATGAATTGGCGCTAAAGGACTTGTCGGGTGTTGTAAAATTGTGCTACACTGGAGTTAAGTAAAGAAGGGGATGCAGTAAAGAGCACAGGACTATGTTAGACGTTTTTATTACATCGCGGGTGAGGCGTAAGATTGTGGTTGTTTATGCTAAATATCCTGATTTTCACACTCACGTACGTGGGTTGGCGAAGTTGATCAAAGAGGATCCAGGAAATATTCAGCGCGAGTTAAAGAGATTAGAAAAAGTTGGTTTTCTCAAGAGTGAGAAACAAGGTAATTCGCGAACCTATTTCACAAATAAGCAATTTCCAATTTTCAAGGAGTTGCAAGGAATGGTGATTAAGTCGCAGCAGCATGCGGCACGACCGAAGCGTAGTTCGGTTGATAGAGATTGATGACACTATTTGAGCGGATTTTGGCAGCGCGGGGCTTGACGACGCGGGCAACGCGCGAAGCTTTCTTGCAGCCGGATTATGTGGCGGTAAAACATGATCCGTTTTTGCTGCCGGACATGAAAAAGGCGGTGGCGCGGTTGAAACAGGCGCGGGAGCAGGGCGAAAAAATCGTCATTTACGGTGATTATGATATTGATGGGCTGAGCGCCACGGCACTGCTGCTGGATGCGTTTGGTAAGTTTGGTTTTGAGGGTGTCGACGCTTTCATTCCAAACCGGTTTGTTGAGGGTTATGGCATGACCATGGGTGCGGTGGACAAGGTACGCGATATGGGCGCGGATTTGATCGTGACGGTGGATACTGGCAGTTTGTGTCATGCGGAGATTGCGTATGCTGCCAGCTTGGGGATTGATACGGTGGTGACGGATCATCATAATGTCGCCGAGACGCCACCGCCGAGCGTGGCGGCGGTGAATCCGAAATTTTCGGGACATACTTATCCGTTTCGTGATTTGTGTGGTGCGGGCGTGGCGTTCAAGCTGGTGCAGGCGCTGCAGACTGAACTGGACGGACTGCCTGATGGCTATGAAAAATGGCTGCTCGATTTGGTGGCACTGGGGACAGTTTGCGACATCGTGACGTTGGCTGATGAAAATCGGGCAAATGTCTATTGGGGTTTGGAGGTGTTGAAAAAACAACAACGTCCAGGATTGAAGGCTTTGATGGCGGTGGCGGGTATTGAGCCGGAGCAGGTTAATGCCAGGCATCTGGGGTTTGGTTTGGGGCCGCGAATGAACGCAGCGGGTCGGCTGGAGACAGCACAGCACGCGCTGGATATGCTGACGGCGCGCGATGGGCTGGCGGCACTGGAGGCTAGTGAGAAGTTGGAGGAATTGAACATTAAACGGCGTGGTATTCAGGACGCGATTTTTGAAGAAGCGTGTGTGCAAGCCGAGCAGTTGGCTGATGATCGGGTGTTGGTGGTGAGCAGTGGTGGCTGGAATCATGGTGTCATCGGCATCGTGGCGTCAAAATTAGTGGAGAAATATAAAAAACCGGTGTTTATCATTGGCGAGCGCGGCGAGGAAGCCACGGGTTCAGCGCGCAGTTTTGGTGATTTTTCAGCAGCGGATGCTGTGCGGGCGGCGGACGACATCATCATCAAAGGTGGCGGGCACGGAGCGGCGGCGGGCGTGACGCTAGAGACTGAGAAAATCGATGATTTCCGTCGTCGCGTGAATGAGTTTTATGATTCGTTGCAACTAACAAACCAAGAGCGATATTTACTGTCACGAGCTGATGTGGAAATCGATGATTTTTCGGAAATTGACGAGGAGTTGGTGGCGAATCTGGCAAAAATGGAGCCGTTTGGCAATGGCAATCCAGAGCCAGTCCTGAAAATTGCCACGGCAAACGTGTTGAGTGTGCGGCGAATGGGCACGGATGGGCAACACGTTAAATTAGCGCTGCGTGATAAAAATGGTACAGTGTTGCAGATGCTGGCGTTCAACGCACCAGAGGAGTTCTTCCGCGATCCGGGCGACGAGGTAGCAGCGTGGTTTCAGCCAACCATCAACGAATGGCAGGGGGTACGAACGGTTGAGGGGCGGTTGCTACACGTAAGTAGTGCAGAATAGCTACAGTAGATTTGTCAAATATTTCTTCATCTGTTATAATGCAGGAAGTATGGTACAAGTAACACGTAAAGATCAGAAGGAAGCGAACGAAAACATCATTCGTCGTTTCAACCGTAAGGTTTTGCAAAGCGGTGTTTTGGCTCGAGCTAAAAACGTTATGCGCTTTGAGAAACCAATTTCAAAGGCCGAGCGCCGTAAAAAGGCAATCGTTCGTCGTGAACGCCGGGCTGAAAAAACGGCAAAAATGCGCCTGGGAGTGCGTTAATGTCAGCGCTAAAAGCGCGCATCACTGATGAAATGAAAGCCGCTCTTTTGGGCGGCAATCGTTTTCGTGGTGATGTTTTGCGTAATGTAAAGGCAGCAATTTTGAACGAGGAAGTGTCGCTGGGCAAGCGTGACGAAGGCTTAGACGATGCTGAAGTTGAAAAAGTTCTGGCTCGTGAGGTGAAAAAACGCGTTGAGAGTGCGGAGCTTTATCGCAGTAATGGTCGCGCGGAATTGGCGGAGTCTGAGGAGCAAGAGGCGGAAATTTTGCGAGAATTTTTACCAGAACAGTTGAGTGAAGCAGAAGTTGTGACGATTGTTGAAGACGTTGTGGCGAGCATGAATGACGTTTCCATGCAAAAGATGGGTCAGGTTATCAGCGTGGTGAAGCAGAAAGTTGGCAACGCGGCTGACGGTGCGTTGGTTGCAAAGATTGTTAAAGAAAAACTGACAAAATAGGAGGGAATATGATTATCTTTTTTGGGCCGGCTGGTGCTGGTAAGAGCGTGCAGGGGCAGATTTTGGCAGCGCGTCATGGTTGGCGTTGGCTGAGCGCGGGGCAGTTGTTGCGCGACACGCACGATGGCGAATTGATTCATCGTATGCAATCTGGCGAACTGGTGTCGGTGGAGATCATCAATGGGTTGATGGGCGAGGCGTTGAATAAAGCTAAGGACATTAACGGTGTGATTTTGGACGGTTATCCTCGTCAGTTGGAGCAGGCTAAGTGGTTGATTGAGTCGCAACCGCATCACGGCCAGGACGTGAAGTTGGTGATCGTGCTGGAAGTGCCACGAGATGAGATCTTGGAGCGCTTGCGGGTGCGTGGTCGTGTTGATGACACGCCAGAGGCAATTGATAAGCGGCTTAGTATTTACCGGGGTGAAATTTATCCAATCCTGGACTATCTGAATGACAATAATATCCCAATTATCCATATGAGTGGTGTGGGTACAGTGGGGCAAGTTCATGATGAGATTGAAAAAGAGCTGGTTAGTCGCGGCATTGTTGAGGGTGCCAAATGAGCCAATTGATCACCGGCGAAAAAACGCCACAGCAGATGGAGGATATGCGTGAATGTGGGCGGATGTTGGCGACGATTTATAATGAATTGCGCCAGAAAGTAACGGCTGGTATGAGCGAGTTGGATGTCAATGAGTTCGTGGCTGGGCGGATCAAGGATTTTGGTGCGGAAGCGACGTATTTGACGGATGAGGTGAAATTTCCAGGGGTGATTTGCGTGTCGACTAATGAGCAATTGGTGCACTCATTTCCGACAGACTATGTGTTTGAGAAGGGCGATGTAGTGAGTTTTGACCTGGTGATTGGCTACCGCGGCATGAAAACGGACAGCGCCTTTACTATGGTGGTTGACGAAGAGCCGCGCGGTGCTAAAAAGCATTTGCTGCACGCAACGGAGCAGAGTTTGTATGCTGGAATTGATGCAATTTCCGGTGATGGGACGCGCGTTGGTGATATTTCAGCAGCCATTGAAGCGGTGCTGAAAAAAGCGAAACTGGGTATCATTCGTGAGTTGGTTGGTCACGGTGTGGGGCTGGAAATGCACATGAGTCCAGAGATTCCAAATCATGGTCAGCGCGGTACTGGTCCAGTGCTGCACGCTGGTGATACTATCGCTATCGAGCCGATGGCGAGCCTCGGCGGTGAGAAAATTGTTACTGAGGATGACGGCTGGACGATTAGCATGAAAGATGGCAGTCTAGGCGCGCATTTTGAACATACCGTACTGATCACTGAGATGGGTGCGGAAATTTTGACGAAGCTATAGAACTACGTTAAATCAATTTCTGCAACGAGATAATTTGGCTGGATACGGAAGTTTCCACTACCCCAGCCGCCTGCGTAGCGGCTAATACCGTGTTCGGCCAGCCAGGCTTCGTCAGTTTTTTGTTGGCAGTGAAGGTCTTCCATTTTTTTGCTGAATTCACGCTGTTCGATGCCTTTACCGTATATTTCGATGTAGAAAAAGACTTTGTCTTTGCCGCATTGTCGAAAGCCGATATTATTTTTTAGGTCGGTGTCTTTTTTGGGGCCATTTTTCAGATCATCTGTTATATTGCCAGACAGGAAACCAGCTTTATTTAACGCATTACCTATCCCACCGCCATGGAAGACGGACACTCCAAGGTCCATCCATCCGCCGCCTGGGTCATTGTAAAACTTGAGGGGGTGATAGTAGCGCATCGGTATTTTATTGCCTGCCGTAATGTAGGCTTTGAATGCCGTCTCGACTTGTTGCAACACATTTTTGGCTTTTGCGTCATAGGCGTTTTGCCTAACATGCTGATAACTCACGATGCCAATTGCCGAGAGAATAGCAATAACAGAAATGATGATAATCATCTCCACTAACGTAAAGCCAGGCTTATGAGAAAAAGTACTACGTTTCATATGCTTAGTGTATCATGCTTGTGCTTTTTTGACAGCTTGCAAAATGACCCCATATTCCTATATACTGTAAGCATATGCAAGAACAATCTCATTATGCGGTAGGAATTGATATCGGCACGAAAAAAGTGCGATGTGTTATTGGACATATTGACGAAACAATGGGCGTGCCGAGAATTATTGGCGTGGGACAGGCTCCCAACAGCGGGATGCGTAAAGGTGTGATTACACACTTGAATGGGCCAGCAGCAGCGATTGATACGGCGCTTGATGCGGCTGAGCGAATGAGCGGACATCGAGTGAATCAAGCTGCCTTGGGTACCAATGGCGTACATATCATCAGTACTAAAGTAGACGGTATGGTTGCTGTTAATGCAAGCAGTAGTGAAGTGACGGAAGACGACGTAGCGCGTCTGGAGAATGTAGCGACAGTTGGAAAAGTTCCTGCAAATCGTGAGATTTTGGAAGTGGTTCCGTACGAATATCGATTGGATGGGCAAGATAATATCAAAAACCCGATTGGCATGACCGGGACGAGGCTGGAACTACGAGCAAATGTTGTTTCTGGATTGGTGCCACACCTGGGGAATTTGCACAAGTTGGCGGAAATGTCTAATATCGATGCTGTCAGAATAGTTCCAACGGTGTTGGCGAGCGCTCAAGCGGTGCTGAATGAATCTCAGATGGAAAATGGTGTGGCTGTGATTGATATTGGAGCTTCCACGACAGGAGTGGCGGTGTTTGAGGAAGGTGATTTGCAACATCTTTCAGTTGTTCCGATGGGCTCACAGAATGTCACCAATGATTTGGCAATCGGCCTTAAGGTTGATTTGGAAATTGCCGAAAAGGTTAAACTGCAACATGGTGAATTGGGTGGTGAAACCACGGGTGTGATTGACATCAAACATGAGAAAGAGACGCAGGTTTTCCACCGAGCAGAAGTTGCAGAAATCGTCGAGGCGCGTTATGAAGAAATTTTCGAACTGGTAGCTAAAGAGCTGAAAAAGGCAGGCGGTATCAGTAAAATGCCAAGTGGAGCCGTGCTAGTTGGCGGTGGCGCTAAAGTAAAAGGCTTGGCTGAATTTGCCAAAGAACAGATTGGATTGGCGGTGAAAATCGGTAAAGTGCAGGATTATGCTGGCATGACTGACGACATCAAAGATCCAGAATATGCAGCAGCGATAGGATTGATGCTGGCAATGTCCACCAATCCGTCCCGCTCTGAAGGAACTCATGGTAAAAAAGCTAGTAAAGTTGCTCAAAAAGCTGGCGGATTTTTAGGTGGGTTGTTCGCGAAATTCAAATAAATATGACCACTCCAGGGTCAAAGATGATATACTGGATAGAGATTAGAGGGGAGATACAATAATGCCACAAATACAACCAAGCGAAGTTCAGACATTTGCTAGCATCAAAGTTGTTGGTGTTGGTGGCGCCGGTGGTTCAGCGGTCAACCGCATGAAAGATGCCGGCCTCAACGGTGTGCAGTTCATCGCTATGAATACCGACGCACAAGCGTTGCATAACTCAAAAGCCGACGTCAAAATCCATCTAGGACATTCAACGACCAATGGCCTTGGTGCTGGTGCTGACCCAGCGGTTGGTGAGGCAGCCGCTAATGAGTCACGTGAAGAAATTCGTGCCGCTCTTGAAGGCGCTGACATGGTGTTTGTGACTATTGGTGCCGGTGGCGGAACGGGCTCTGGTGCTGGTTATGTGGTTGCTGAGATTGCTCGTGAGTTGGGCATTTTAGTGGTTGGTGTTGCCACGCGACCATTTAGCTTTGAAGGTGAAAAACGTCGAGTGAATGCTGATTGGGCAATCACTCACTTGGGTCGACAAGTTGATACGTTGATTACTATTCCAAATGATCGCTTATTGCAAACTATTGATCGACGCACTCCACTGTTGGAAACCTTCAAAATTGCTGACGATGTACTGCGTCAGGGTGTGCAGGGTATTTCTGAATTGATCACTGAACACGGATTGATTAACCTGGACTTTGCTGACGTGAAGGCTATCATGAGTAATGCTGGCTCAGCGTTGATGGGTATTGGTCGGGCGAGCGGTGAGAACCGAGCAGCTCAGGCGGCTCAGCAGGCAATTGAGTCGCCGTTGATTGAAGTGTCGATTGACGGTGCTAAGGGCGTGCTGTTCAACGTTACTGGTGGCTACGACATGAGCATGGCGGAAATCCAAGAAGCGGCGGAAATTATCACCAGTGCGGTTTCACCAAACGCAAACATCATCTTTGGTGCGACGTTGAAGCCAGAGATGGAAGATGACTTGGTGATCACGGTCATCGCTACAGGATTTGACAGCGAGACCTTCCACGACAGGGACGTAACGCTTGATGTGAGCCCAGTCGAGACCAATTCTGACAATCTGGACGAAGAAATGGTACAAAATATCGACATGGAGCTAGAACATAAAGAGGCTGCCGAACATTTTGCTGCTGAAGACGACACAAACATTTGGGACAATCCGCCAGAAGAGGACGATGATGAAGACGATACCCCAGCATTCTTACGCCGTCGCAAGAAGAACAGGGAGTAGTTTATGGTAGTAGTGAATATTGGTGACAGTCGGGTGCTTGAGTCGCGTGAAGTTGCTGGCGGTATGGCAATTCGCCGTCGTAGGGAAACGGCTGATGGTAGAAGGTTTACGACGTACGAGCGAATTGAAAAACCAAACTTAGCAGTGCTCAAAAAGAGTGGACGTCGAGAATTATTTGACCGGTTTAAGCTATCTTCAGCAGTGCATCAGTCAGTCGGCAAGTTCTTCAAGTCGGAAGAAGAAGTTGAGCAGATCGTGAGTGCTGTCGAAGACGCGTTGTATGCGTTGGGAGAGTCTGAAGTGCCATCAAAACAGATTGGTGATGCAGTTTTGGACGCTTTGGCTGATCGTAATGAGGTAGCGTATGTTCGATTTGCCAGTGTGTATTATGATTTCAAGACATTGGATGAATTTGAGAAAATTTTAGCTCAGCAACGAGAGAAAAGGGATTAAGATATGCGCGTTGTTGTTGTGTATAAAACAGAGAGCGACCACGCTCGCGCAGTGTTTGATTATCTCAGGGATTTTAAAAATCAGACAGGGCATGATTTGGAGGAAGTCAATCCAGATTCGGCGGCTGGTAGTGATTTTTGTAGGACATACGACATTGTGGAATACCCGACGATTATTGCGTTGAGTGACAGCGGTCAGTTACAAAATATGTGGCGGGGAACTCCGCTGCCAACGATTAGCGAGGTAAGTTTTTATGTTTAAAAAGGTACGAAATTGGTTATTTCACGAGGATTTGAAGCGACGGCATATGTCGGCATTGGCATTGTTAGTCGGAAGCGGATTGGGACTGTTAGCATCGCTGGCCTTATCGATTGAATCATTGGTATTAGCCAAGAATTCAGAAGCAGTTCTTAGTTGTGACTTAAACTCAGCACTGAGTTGTTCGGCAGTTGCCAACCACTGGTCGGCGGCAATCTTTGGTTTCCCAAACAGTTTTATTGGCCTGGCAACTTTGCCGGTGATGATCACTATAGCGGTTGCTTTGTTGGCGGGGACAAAGTTTCCAAAATGGTTTATGCAATGCGCGCAAGTCGGGGTGATTGCGGGGTTGCTCTTTGCTTTCTGGATGTTTGGTATGAGCTATTTGGTGATTGGTGCACTGTGCCCGTGGTGCTTGACTCTGGACCTTGGTATGATTTTGATTTTCTTTGGTATGACACGGTACAATGTTTTGGTTAAGAATATACCTGGTAAGACCCTGGGTAAATTTGTTGATCGCGGATATGATATGTTATTTGCAGCAGTTTTAGTGGTTCTTGCCATGATGGCGATAATCGCAAAATTTGGTGATCAGTTGTTCTAGATGTATCGCTCTATTTTACGAAAACATTATTGCAAAATTTTTTACTTTGGTAACGCGTGACCATATGTCATAATAAAGATATGAAGAAAAACTTTCTTGTCAGAGCGTTCTTTGGTGTCACCATTGTAGCACTCGGCGGGGTTCTGTTACTCAGGAATCTCGAAATCATCAAGTTTGATAGCTGGAACGTGTTCTGGGGAACGGTTTGGGCAGCCGGCCTAGTGCTGGCGGGGCTGGTGACAATAGTTAGCTCCCGAAAACTGCTAACGCGGGCGTGGGGCTTGCTGTTGATGGCCGCTGGCGTGTCGGTTGGTTTGAATGCGTATGGAATCATCGATGTTAGCATCTGGAAGTTGTTTTGGCCAGTGGTGTTGATCGCTGTTGGTTTGATGATGGTGTTCAGTATCGGTTCTGGAAATCGCAAACAGACTAAGAAGTCGGGCGACGATGATAACGAAAAGGTGGCAATTTTTTACGGTGAACAGTCACGAGTGAGAGGTGATTATACTGGTGGTTCACTGACAGCGGTGTTTGGTGGCGTCGATTTAGATTTGCGTCAGGCGAACATTAAGGATGGCGCAATCATTGATGTCTTTACGTTTTGCGGTGGCATTAATATCAACTTGCCTGATGATGTGATCGTCAAAAACGAGGTGCGTGGTGTTTTGGGTGGCAGCGATGATAAGACTATGTCGAAGCCTTCCGCTAAAAAGACAATCTACCTGAGGGGTGAATGCGTCCTGGGTGGCTTGGAGATTAAATAATTCCCTTGGGATTTTGGCAAAAACGCGCTACAATGTGAGTAGGGCGTTTTTGCGTGTGTCTGATGGAGTATAGCTCTGATGATGCCAGCAAAATGAGCGGCTATCAACCGCGAAGTCTGCGGGAAGAAATCGGCTTACTGTCAGCCGAGACTAGACTCCGCCGTGAGCTTGCGTAAATAGCGAATAAAGAGCTAAAAGAATCACTTCTTTTGGAATCGAGATGGTACCGTCCGTTTGAAGCACCTCCAGCGGATTCTCGAAGTCAAAAGAGGTGATTTTTGTTTGGAGAAAGTTCTCGTGTCAATATTAACTAATCACAGGAGCCATTCAATATGAACGAATCTGCGCGCAATAATCGAGTGAGCAATTTCGTCATTGATCAGACACATGATTATATAATGTATGATATGACTGATTTGGTTCGTGCGATAGACTTTCCGCGTCAGGTGGCGGGGCTGTTGCTCAAAGATGATGAATTTCATTTGTCATTATTTGCGGTGCGTGAGGAGTACGGGCTGGATGAGGCTGCGTATAGATGGCTAGAGCGGGCATCGTGTCAAGCTGGTGCAGCAATGACTACAGAGCCAGAATTGACCGGTGATTTTCTCAGGCTAAAGGATGACACGACTGACCGTGAAACGATTATTGCGCTTGCTCGATGGGATGAACTAGAGATGTGGCGTGATGCAATTCGTGAACTGATCCCACAGGCGGAGTTTATTATTCCACATATCACACTCTATACAAATCAGAAGGGCACGCTTGGGTATAGTGATCGACATAGGGATCGAGTGCGAGTGCTGGATGATACAGTAGCGATGACACTAAGAAATATATTATTTAAGGAGTAAATTGTGACCAACCAACAACAAGAATGGCTTGATTTTGCAAAAAGTGTAGCGCACGAAGCGGGCGACATTATGCAAAAATATTTTGGTAAAAAACCGAATGCTCACTTTAAAGCTGACAATACGATCGTGACCGTTGCCGATGAGGAAATCAACCGGCTTGTGATCCAGCGAGTAACCGAGCGATATCCAGCCCACGATATTGATGGAGAAGAAGCGAGCGACCGCCATGGCTCAGACTATGTGTGGGTGTGTGATCCGATTGATGGCACGGCACCTTTTGCGATGGAGCTACCGGTATCGGTCTTCTCGTTGGCATTGGTGATTGATGGTCAGCCGGAAGTTGGAGTGATTTATGCGCCGTTTAGTGATCATTTGTATTGGGCGGTGCGTGGCCAGGGTGCGTTTATGAATGGTAAACAGATTTATGTGAATAAGAAGACTTTTGGTGGGATGACCGGTATGAATGTAGATTGGTGGCCGAGTGCAGAGTGGGATGTTATGCGGGTGATTCACAAGTTAGCGTATGAGAAGGGCGCATATGTTACAGCGCCAGGAAGCACGACGCACGCGGCGGCCTTAGTAGCGCGTGGTGAATTCGTTGCATCGGTCTTTGCTGGCACGAAGGGCAAGAATGTCGATGTCGCGGCGGCAAAAGTTATCGTCGAGGAAGCTGGTGGTAAGGTGACTGACCTTGTCGGCCGGGATCAGCGGTACGATCAGGATATTTGCGGAGCGATACTAAGCAATGGAATTGTTCATGAAGAGATAGTGGAGGCGATGAGGAAGCTAGAAGGGCAAAATATGGGAGGCGACATTATGACAAAGATTAAGCAATTTAGAGATCCGCAACTCGTCACTGACGGGTCAATTGTGGGATTCTATCCGCGAGAGTTTTATGTGCTTGATAATTTTGCGAACTTTCAAGTTGACTGGCGTGGGCGTCGTTGGCCGACGAGTGAGCATGCATATCAGGCGGCGCACTTTCTTGACACAGCGCCAGAGATGGTAGAGCAGATTTTTCAGGCGCGCTCTGCACATGAGGCGTATAAAATTGCCAAGGCAAATGCAGACAAGGCACCTCATGATTGGGATGAGATAAAAGTCGACATTATGGAAGAAATCGTCCGCGCCAAATGTGAGCAAAACCCATACGTTAAGCAAAAATTACTTGAGACGTTGGATGAGGAGATTGTCGAGGATTCGCCAAAAGACGCTTTTTGGGGCTGGGGTGAGAACCGTGATGGCCGCAATGAGCTGGGCAAAATTTGGATGAGATTACGAGATGAGTTAAATAGTGAAACGCATGAAATGAATACAAATCAAGGAGGAAACCAATGAAATTCACACACGGGACACGCCGCCGAGCGGCAGAATACGAAAAGGATTGGGTGCAGCGCTGGAAGGATGACCAGACGTTTGAAAAGTCGGTGGCGCAGCGGCCAGCGGATAACGCCTATGTCTTTTATGACGGGCCGCCGTTTATCACTGGGGTGCCGCACCATGGTACGCTGCTTAGTAGTATTGTGAAGGATGCCGTACCGCGTTACTGGACGATGAAGGGTAAGCGCGTGGAGCGCCGTTGGGGCTGGGATTGCCATGGTCTGCCGGCGGAGAATTTCGTCGAAAAGCAGCTGAATATTACCGACCGGCGGCAGATTGTGATGTGCCCGGGCCAGCCGGCACCGCTGGATAAAGACGGTCAGCCACTGCCGACCATTAGCCTGGAAAAATATATCACCAAGGCGCGCGAGAGTATGGTAGCGAATAGCGAGACGTGGCAGGGGGTAATCGACCGCATCGGCCGGTGGGTGGACTTTGCGGGCGCTTACCGCACCATGGACAAGGATTTTATGGAGAGCGTCTGGTGGGCCTTTAAACAGCTATATGAGGCTGGCAAAATCTACGAAGGCGAAAAGGTGCTGATGTACGACACTAAGTTTGCTACCCCGGTCAGCAAGGCCGAAGTGACCATGGATAACGACGCCTACCAGACAGTGACCGACCCGAGCGTGTATGTGAAGTTTAAATTAAAAGATAGTAAGACGAGTCGCAAAATAGCACTAAATGAGCATTCAAAAGTCTTGTTTGTATGCAATGCAAATGCCGCGCGCTCGCAGATGGCGCAGGGATTTTATAACCACTATTCTCACTCTCAAAATGCCGATTCGGCTGGGTTGAACCCAGAGAAAAAATGGGACGAAGCTCCAACATTGAGTGATTTTGAAACCATGAGTCACAAGCCAGCCAAAAGCAGTGAGACGATGCAAGAAGTGGGTATTGACATCACTGGACATAAGCGGCAGTTGCTTACCGCCGACAAGTTGGGTGATTATGATTTGATTGTTAATCTAGCAGAGAGATCCCAGACACCGGACTGGCTCAGGGGTGATAATGTTATTTGGTGGGATGTGGCTGATCCACGTAATGAGAGTGTAGAAAAAAATCGGATAGCGCGTGATGAAATTGAGCAGCGAGTAAAGCAACTTTTGAACGGTGAAATAGTTGATGATGCGCAAAAACCAGCAGGTTTCGACAAGTGCGAAAGGAGTTATGTCGGTGCTTTGTTGGTGGATACAAATGGCAAACTCATTACGCAACAACGAGACGATAAGCCAGGAATCACAAACCCAGGCATGGTGAGTCTCTTTGGTGGGACGAGCCACGAGGGCGAGTCGCCAATTGAGACGCTACGCCGTGAGCTTCAGGAGGAGCTTGAACTTGAAGTAAGCTCGAACAATCTTTTGCTACAAACTGTCAAACATGAAAATGGAACAAATGTTGCATGTTCGATCTATATTATTACTGGCGTTGACGCTGAAAAACTCAAACTGCATGAGGGTGCAGGATTTGCTATGGGTACGCCAGAAGAGCTGCTGAGCCGCCCTGTGACAGCCGTGACTCAGCAGGCGATTGAAGCGTTTGTTGAAACTCAAGATTCTGTATCTGTCCTGGCCTGGACCACTACCCCGTGGACGCTCCCAGCCAACCTGATGCTGGCCGTCAACCCAGGTATGACCTACTGCGAGGTGCTGATGGATGGCGAAAAGCTCATCATCGCCGAGGAGGCGCTGGAGCGTGTATTGCAGGACGAAAAGCACCATCCACTAGATTACAAAGTATTGCGCACATTCCCCGGCAGTGAATTGGTCGGCAAGAAATACCAGCCGCTCGATACGGGCTCGACTTGGCCAGAAAATGACAAGATCCACACCATTTACGCGGCGGATTTCGTGTCGCACGAGTCGGGTACGGGTATCGTGCACATTGCGCCGGCTTATGGTGAGGACGACTTTGAGCTCGCCAAGCACCACGGCATCAGCGCCTTCCATGTCATCGATGACAATGGCTACTACACTGATGGCAATTACAAAGGCCTGGAGGTGTGGGATAACAACAAATTCATCGCCAAAGACCTGAAGGAAAAGGGCGCGGTGTGGAAAATCGAGTACATTCGCCACGAATATCCGTTCAACCCGCGTAGCAAGCAGCGCATCATGTACCGGGCGATTCCGTCGTGGTTCTTTGACATCCAGGGGCAAAAGCCGCTGATGCTGGAGCAGAACGAGTATATCAATTGGTTCCCAGGCCATCTCAAGCACGGTCGCTTTGCCAAAAATATCGAGCAAGCGCCCGACTGGAACCTCAGCCGCGACCGTTTCTGGGCGACGGCTATGCCGGTGTGGAAGGGTGACCGCGGCACCGTCAAGGTGGTCGGCTCGTACGCGGAGCTCAAGGAGCTGAGCGGCGTGGAGCTGGATGATTATCACCGCCCGTGGGTGGATGATATCACCTTTGAAATTGACGGCGAGAAATTTACGCGCATCGACAAGGTGCTGGACTGCTGGTTTGAGTCAGGTTCGATGCCGTTTGCCCAGCTGCATTATCCGTTTGAAAACCAGACCAAGTTTGAGCAAAATTACCCAGCTGACTTCATCGTTGAGTACATCGGTCAGGTGCGGGCATGGTTCTACTACGTGCATGCCGTCAACGCCGCCTTGGCAGAAATCGGTGCCTTTGGCGAGGCGGGCGCCCAGCACAAAAACGCCTACAGCAACGTCATCACCACCGGTGTGGTGGCGGGCAATGACGGCCGCAAGATGAGTAAGTCCTTAGGTAACTTTACCGACCCGAACGAGCTGATGGATAAATTCAGTGCCGATAGTTTACGCTTCCTGCTGCTGAGCAGCCCGCTGCTGAACGGCGAGGACTTTGCCTTGCACGACAAGGACGTGGGCGACGTGGCGCGTAAGCTCAGTATGATTTGGAATATGTATGATTTCTTTACCATGTATGCGGAAGTCGATGGCTGGGAATTTAGTGGTGAGCTGAAAGATCCGCTTGGCGAGTTGACGAATCCGCTGGATGTCTGGATCGTTAGTCGTCTGCATCAGCTGGTAGCAGAAGTTGAGCATCACATGGATACCTACAATATCCCTGACGCGCTGAGTCCAATTTTGCCATTCCTTGATGACGCATCCAACTGGTACGTGCGCCGCAGCCGCCGCCGCTTCTGGAAGTCGGAAGATGATGGCGACAAGAACGATGCTTACCGCACGCTGCATTATGTGCTGGTGCGCCTGAGCTATATTTTGGCGCCATTTACGCCGTTTTTGGCCGAGGAATTGTATCATAATCTGACGGGCGATGATGAATCGATTCATTTGAAGGATTGGCTCACGGCTGGGGCAGTCAATGATCAGGTGTTGGCTGATATGTCCCGAACACGCGAATTGATTAACAACGGCCTTAGTTTGCGGATGAAGCAGGATGAGCATCAGGTGTCGATCAAGGTTCGTCAGCCGCTGCAATGTGCGGCATATGCGGGTGCAAAGCTGGCTGAGTACTACGAACAGATCATGGCCGAGGAGCTAAATGTTAAGGAAATTCGCTGGATTGAGAGTCTAGACGAGCATCTGGCGGACTATGATGTGACTGAGGGCGTGATCAAGCCAGAGAGCTGGGTAGAAATTAGTAAGCACTTAACGCCCGAACTCAAACGCGAGGGTCTGATGCGTGAAGTCATTCGCCACGTCCAGAGTGCGCGTAAGAAAGCGGGATTGCAGGTGGACGATCGAATTATGTTGCAATTGGTGACGCATGATGAGCAGCTTCGCCAGGCGATTGATGAGTATGCGGAGGTGATTGCTGCTGAGACATTGGCGACCTTTGGTCAAGGCGATGCGTATTTGACTACGGTTGCGATAGAAGGCGCAGAGCTGCAGATTACGCTTCAGCGCCAGTAATTCATCTGCTAAATAAGGTGGCCGGTATTGACGTATTGATGATAATATGCTATCATATTTTAGGTAAATTGATAAAACAAACATATGAAAGTTACATTTTTTCATCCACGCATTCAGTTTGAACCGATTGATCCATTGGCTGATGGTTTGGGGGAGGAAATTGCGCGTGAGCAGCAAGAACCCCAGGCTATTCGCCTCGATCAGTCAGACATTACTGATATTCAACGTTTTTGGACTGATGTCGAAGAAGACCTCCACAGAGGCAACTCAGTAGAATTTTCTGAATAGCCCACGTCAGCGGCAACCGTTAGTGCTATAATTGGTACATGTTTGCAATTGACGTAATGTCGCTATTGGCACGAGCAGGTGGTGGCGGAAGTAGTTCTGGGGGTTCTGGTGGCGGCGGAATCTTTGCGCTACCCGCAGTTGTAGCTGCTGGCGTAGCTGGTTTTGTTCGCTCGAAAACAGGCTCCAAGGCTGCCAGTGTGGCAGTGGGTATGGCAGCTGGAACTGCGGTTAGTTTGCTGTATCTTTGGGGCGGAAAGTTTGCTTTCATCGTGGCAATGATATCTACCGTCATCGGTGCTTTTGGTGGGGCGTGGGCTGATAAATTGGGTCGGTTCCGAAAGGGCAGTGCAGCAGCACAACGGTCCGTGCAGCAGGCAGCTGCTTCGGACGCGGTGTGGAGCCCAGAGCGGTTAACAGAGTATGCTGCATCAATTTTTGGTAAGTTCCAGCGCGATTGGCAGCAGATGGACGTCGCGTCAATTCGGACTTACACCACACAGCGATATGCAAATCACATCAGTCTGATGTTGTACGCCTTGCAGCAAATGGGCCGCGCAAATCAGATGAGTAACATTCGCATCAAGGAAATTATCATCACGTCTGCTCATGACGATGCCAATGACCAGCAAGACCGTGTCAGTTTTGGTATCTTGGCGCAGGCGAACGATCAATTGATTGATACAACAAGCGGTGATGTTCTGACAGCGACAACAGAGGAATTTGGCGAACAATGGAACTTTGTGCGTCATGAAAACACTTGGCTACTAGACAGCATCGATCAAGCGACGGAAGAGGAAAGCATGCTAGTGCGGTCTTTGAGGCAATTTGCTGTTGATAATAGGATGTACTTTAGCCCAGACTGGGGTAATCTACTGCTGCCAACTAGGGGTCAATTGTTTAAGGCTGGTTTTAAGAATGCAGACATCAACAACCATATCATTGGCTTCTGGACAGGCGATTTGTTGGTCCAGTTATATACCTATCGCACGAAGGAGGACGAATCGGGCGACCAATATGTGGTCGGGCAAATCAATCTACCGAAATCATATGGTGGAATTTTAGTGGAGCGGCGTGGTAAACTCTTGTCGCGTCTGAAAGCTCCGCGTGGATATAACAAAGTATCTTTGGAATGGGGCGATTTCAATAAACGCTATCAAGTGTACGCAACTGACGAAAATCAAGTGACAAGTTTTGAGCTGCTCAATCCATCTTTTATGGCGTGGTTGTACGACCAAGATATCAAAGTGAACATTGAAGTGGTTGACAATGTCGTGTATCTCTATGCAAAACTAAGTGCCAATGAGCAGCGCTACGAGGCAATGTTGGAAATTTTGAAGCGAAGCCACAAAGAACTAAAGATGTAAGGAGAAATCATGATCACTAAAGCTATTATTCCAGTTGCTGGTTGGGGTACCCGGATGCCGCCGATTACCAAATCAATCGAAAAGTGTATGCTGCCGGTGGGGACGCGGCCGGTGGTCGACTACATTGTGCAGGATATCGTTCGAGCTGGTGTCAAAGATATTTATTTCGTGGTGGGCGAGCAAAGTACTCAGGTACAGAGTTATTATCGGTCAAATATCCAGCTGAACGATTATCTGCGGCGTGCCGGTAAAGAAGATAAATTACCTCTAGTAGCGCCGCTGCGCGATGTGCGAATACATTTTTTAACTCAGCCAAGCACTGGTGGTTACGGCACGAGCATTCCCGTGGGCTTGGCGAGCGAATTTATCGAACCGGGCGAATCGGCCTTTGTGGTGATGGGCGATCAATTTTTCTGGCGTAGCGATGGCGGTTCAAATGCCGCTGATTTGGCAGAGTTGGTGGAGGCGCGTGGCTTGTCGGCCGGTTTATTAGGTAATCCTGTTGAGGAGTCGTTTATCCCACACACCGGTATCATCGAAACCGACCAGCAGGGTAATTTTGTCCGCATCATTGAAAAGCCGAAGTTAGAAGAAGCGCCAAGTAACCTCAGTAATTCAAGTTTTTACGTCCTCAACAAAGAAATTTTCGAACTGGCGCGGACATTACCCGCCAATCCGCAACGCGGCGAATTTGAGCTGACCGACGCTATCAACGCGTACATCGCGGGCGGCGGTATTATCGCGGTTGGCGAGGCCAAGGGCGACTACATGGAGTGCGGCTCGCCAAGTGGCTGGCTACGGGCAAATAACGCTATGGCCGAGCTATAGAAAAACTAGTTGCATGTATCGCCTGTCTCTGTTATAATTGGTCATTGATAGTAAATATATTGTAAGGAACGAAATGAAAGCAGTCGTAAAAATCTCTGGCAAGCAATACATTGTCAGCGAAAAAGAGTCCCTCTTGGTGGATCTCCTCCCTGAAGGCACAAAAGAACTCACTCTCGACGCACTTTTAGTGATTGATGGTGATAAAACAAAAGTTGGTACGCCAACCGTAAAAGGCGTAGTGGTAAAAGCGAAAGTTGTTGAGGCGGAAGTCAAGGGCGATAAAATCCGCGTTATCCGCTACAAAAGCAAAAAACGCGTTCACAAAGAAACTGGTCATCGCCAGAAATACACCAAGATTCAGATTACGTCAATCAAATAATTGAAAGAGCCGCTTCCACCAGAGAAGCGGTTTTTTGGTGTCTGTTATTTCTGTTTTGCCCATGCTATAATTAGGGCAGGTAAAAAGGGGAACGAATGACAAAAATCATTGCGGTGACAAATCAAAAAGGCGGCGTTGGCAAGACAACGACAAGTGTTAATGTTGCGTATTATTTGGCAAAAAGTGGTAAGAAAACATTGCTGATAGATTTTGACCCTCAGGGCAACGCGACCAGTGGTCTAGGGATTGATAAGTCCAATCTATCGCGCACGATGACCGAGGTGATCACCGGTCAGGCAACACTGCAAAGCGCCATCATTCAAACAGAATATAAAAATTTAGCGTTGGCTCCATCTACGCCACATTTGGCAAACACTGAGGTCGAGCTGGCGCAGGCTGAGGGTCGGTTCATCAGGCTACGGCGCGCTATCAACAATCTACAGGGGTATTATGACTACATCATCATCGACAGTCCACCAAGTTTGAGTTTGCTGACGGTTAATGGCTTGATTGCAGCAAACTATATTCTGTTGCCAGTGCAGGCAGAATTCTACGCGTTAGAGGGGCTTGGTCAGCTGCTAGAGACCATGAAATTGATACGCAAGGGGCTCAATCCACAACTGGACTTGCTGGGTGTGTTGCCAACCATGATGGACAGCCGTACAACACTGTCAACGCAGGTTCACGAGGAAATCAAAAAGCATTTTCCGGATCGGGTTTTCCAAACCACCATTCCACGGAATATTCGCTTAGCTGAGGCGCCAAGTCATGGACTGCCAGTTGGCGCGTATGACCGCTTCTCCAAGGGTGCACGAGCATACAAGGCGCTGACCAAGGAGATCATAGGGAGGATTGGCTGATGAAAAAAGGACTGGGCCGTAGTTTTGATTCACTCATTCCGACAAATCTAATTGATGAGTCGTTTGATCCGACTGCCAAACAAGACGGTAAAGTTAGTCAGCTCAAACAATTACCGATTGAGCAAGTCATGGCCGATCCAGATCAGCCGCGTCGGATGTTTGACGAAGAGGCGCTTGATGAGCTGTCTGAGTCGATAAAGATTCATGGTATTTTACAGCCGCTGGTAGTGACAGGCAAAGCAGGTGCTTATGTGATCGTTGCAGGTGAACGTCGTTGGCGTGCCGCTCAGAGAGCTGGGCTGACAGAGGTGCCGGCATTGGTGCGAACGCTGACTGGCCAGCATCGTTTGGAATTGTCTTTGATTGAAAACCTACAGCGTCGCGATCTCAATCCTCTGGAAACTGCTACGGCATACGCGAAACTGCGCGATCAGTTCAACCTGACGCTGGATGAAATAGGGCAGCGAGTTGGTGGTAAATCGGTTAGCGCCATCTCTAACACTATGCGTCTTCTGAAACTGCCAAAGGCGGTCCAGGAAGCTGTTTTTAGCTATAAAATCACTGAAGGTCAGGCTCGACCATTGATCAATGTGCCCAAAGAAGTGGCAGAAGAGCTGCTAGAGAAAATCATTGCTGAAGGGTGGTCTGCTCGCCGCATTGAGCAGGCGATAGTCCTCTGGAAAGAGTCTAAAAACAATCCATTTGAAAAGCGACGTCCGGTCGAGATTCCTCATGAAGAAGTCGTTCAAAATTTGACCAAAAAACTAAATTCAAAGATCAAAATTCGCACTAATACGCGCGGTGCTGGACAAATCATCATACCATTCAAAAATGCTGTTGATTTTGAGCGTATCCATCAACTGCTGAAAAAGTAGCTAAAATCCACGGATTTTAGTGATTGGCCAAATCCTCATGGAGACTGGTCCGACGATGTCATACAAAGGTATTGGTCCCATACAATTTCGGGAATCACACGAATAGTTCTCTTGTCGGTGGTCGCCCATGACAAAAATAGTTCCTTCTGGCACGGTGGTATCGACATCGCCAGACGTTGGCTGCCCGGGCTCATTTTTATTCACTGTGGTATCAGGATTAAACCCATGAATATGAGCACTGTTATACACCGTAACGACGCCATCCTTAACGGTGACACGTTCACCAGCAAAGGCGATAACTCGCTTCACGATGTACTCATCTTTATTTGTTGAAGAGTTAAAATTTGGGTTTTTAAAGACAATGGTTTGGCCCCGCTCAGGGACGTATCGCTTGTTTTTGATTTGTGCCGCTGTCACTGGTAGTCGATTGACAATCAAACGATCACCTGTGTGCATGGTCGGTTCCATACTGGCGCCTTGAACAGTAAAATTACGAAAAATAAAGGTATTAATCAATAGTGTGCCGACCACCACGCCAACAACAAAAACGATGAGCCCCAAACTGTCACGAATCTTTGGGTGTCTATCAAGAAAAGTTGCATCCATCCTATTTAGTATAGCCTGTATAGTGTGATATAATCAAGAGATATGGAGCTACTGCGAACCGTTAAACGCAAGTCATTTTTTAGTGAGGTGGTGTACCATCTGTTGAACATCAGCTTAGCTTTGGTATTATTTGGTATTACGCTCATGGTCCAATCACCAGTGGCTGCAGTGGTGTTGGTTATTTTGAGTAAGTGGCGTGTACTGGCGGTGAGGCCACGTTTTTGGTGGACGAATATCCAGTCTAACCTGGTGGACTTGATCGTTGGATTGAGCGTGGTGGCATTGCTGTACCTGTCTGTGGGGAATATCGCCGTGCAAATTGCTTTCACTGCCTTTTATATCATTTGGCTGGTTGTTATCAAACCGATGTCAAAGCGTTGGCAAATGATGTTGCAGTCGGCCATCGCCATTTTATTTGGTACGGTAGCGTTATTCTCCATTGGCTATTTGTTGCCAGATATTGCAGTTGTTGCTGGCTCAATGATCATTGGCTATAGCGCCGCTCGGCATTTTTTGGTTAGCTACAAAGAAGATCAAATAGTTCTGCTGAGCTCTATCTGGGGAATTATGTTTGCGGAGATTGGCTGGCTAGCGTACTATTGGACCTTTGCCTATGCTATACCAGGACTCACCATGATCAAACTTCCGCAGGTGACTATTATTTTGCTGTTGATATCTTTCTTGGGTGAGCGGGTTTATCGGTCATGGAAGAAAAACGGCGCGGTCGTACGGAGCGAGATCATGCCGCCAGTTTTGTTTTCTGTAGCAGTGATAGGCGTTATATTACTATTTTTCAACACAGTAACGAGGATTTGATAGATGACGGAGGTGGGACTAGATCAACCAAATAACAGTGCGCGGGTAATCACGCTGTCACGGCGACGGATGATGGCTATCTGGGTTGCCATAGCGGCGCTATTTTTATTGATGATTATGATCGGTAGCGTGCTACTCATAATGGTGCTGCGTCCAAAGCTCGCCAGTACGCATGGTCCAACGGTTGACGGCAATTTGGCTGTTACCGCCGAAGAATCAAATGTCTCAAAAATCGTCAATCAGGTATCGCCGAGCGTCGTATCGATTATCACCGTAAAAAGTAATGGTTTTAGGTCACAAGAGAACGCTGGAACTGGCGTGATCATCAGTAAAGACGGCTATATTTTGACGAATAAGCACGTAGTAAATGGTGGACGGTCCTTCCAAATCATTACTGGCTCGGGCGACCGCCACACCAACGTCAAACTAGTGGGGGTTGATCCACTAAACGACATTGCGTTTTTGAAGATTAACGGCGTCGATAATCTGTCGCCAGCGACTATTGGTGACTCAAGCACTGTCCGTGTTGGTCAGAAAGTCATTGCCATCGGTAATTCGCTTGGTAAATTCCAGAACACTGTCACGAGCGGTATCATCTCAGGCAAGGGGCGTCCATTGCAGGCTTCGTCAGATAGCGACGACGATCAAGACCAGAAGCCTGAATCATTAACAGACCTTCTGCAGACCGATGCTGCTATCAATCCAGGCAATTCAGGTGGTCCGCTGTTAAATATGGCTGGTCAAGTCATCGGCATTAATACCGCCATCGTCGAGGATGCCCAGAGTATTGGCTTTGCTATCCCGATAGGCGCAGCCAAAGGACTGATCCGGAGTGTTCTAGAAAAAGGTGAGATCAATAAATCATACATCGGTATACGTTATTTGGAAGTGACGCCAGAAACGCGGGCTGCAAATAAACTATCAGTCAAACATGGTGCTTTTGTCGGTGGTGTTTCTGGGCAATTGGTGCAGCAGGGCGGTCCAGCAGATAAAGCGGGCATCAAATCTGGCGACATCATCACCAAGGTTAATGATAAAACCATTGGCGAACATGGTGGTTTGACAAGCTTGATTGGCGAATATCTGCCAGGCGAAACTATCGAGCTGACGGTTATCAGAGATAACAGAGAGCAGAAACTGAGGTTAACGCTCGGTGCTTACAAGTCGTAGCACCACGATCAATCCGCTGGTTTCCAAGTGTAAAAAGCCATTTTGATTACCAAAGGCTATGATCGTCTGGTGTTGTTCCTCGTCTGCCTCGATGAATAGCAGTCCTTGGTCGGTCATATGCTTGGGTGCTTGCTGAATGAGCTCTCGGATTAGCTTAAGCCCTCCTTCGCTGGCATACAGGGCTTCTGACGGCTCGTGACGGAGCTCTGGGGAGGTGTTTTTCCAGCTCTTGTCTACATATGGTAAATTCGCTAAGATGCAGTCGAGCTTTTCAAATTGGCCGAGTAGTAAGGATTGTTTTTGCGTAAAGATTTTAGCACCCAATTTCTTGGCATTCTTTTCTGCCACTAGGAGTGCTTTAGGGCTAATATCTGACAAAACAACATGCCAGTTGTCTGGCAACTCGAGCGCCGCAGTGATTCCCAAGCATCCAGAGCCAGTTCCTATGTCGATGAGCGTCCTTGGTTGGTCGTCTTGTGACGCCAGCTTTAGTAGTAGATTGATCATTTCTTCTGATTCAGGACGCGGGACTAGTACGCTGGGCGATACACTAAAATTCCGTCCGTAAAACTCTTTTTCGCCCAAAATATACGCCAGTGGTACGCGGTCGAGACGCAGGCTAAGTCGTGCTTCGGCGATATCAACGCGCCGCGGATCAATCTCTTCATCTAGATGCGCATGAAGGTATGTTCGGTTTTTGCGCAAAGTATTAGCTAAAATGAGCTCCGCGTCTAATCGGGCTGATGCGATATCGGCTTGCTTTAACGTGTTAGTGGCGGTTGTTAGCCAGGATGTTATGGTTGACTTTTCTTGCATTATATGCTAGATTATACACTATTGAGGAGAAATTTCATAATCAACGTAGCTACTAGACGACACGGGAAGAGTTGGTATGTATGAATAAGCGCGTGAACAAATTGAAAGTAGATTTTCCTTCTTGTGAGGGTATTGTGACCGTTGATCATGATTTTCCAAAGATTCAGCTTGATCGTAAGCTAGGTGCTGAGCTAGTGCCTGGTGAAGTTGTTGACCTTTCTGAAGAACGATTAAAAAAATATCTTGAGTATGCTGAAATACCGGAGCAGTGCTGGGGCGATTTGTCACTAATCATCACTGGTACAGAAAGTTCTTCATACTTGGGGAGTGATGAATTAGGGTATGTAAGTGATGATGGCGAGGGAGAGCTTGATGTTGTTATCGGGATTGACTACGACTCTGACTCTGAGGCTACGCTACGGCATGAGCTGTGCCACGTTAAGGATGCGATAGATGGGGAAATTGACTTCCAGAAGAAAAATTTGTTATACACACTGGGAAGTTCAATATCTAAAGAACGATTACGTAAGCAGGCCATTATAATTCATGCTTTGGGCGCTCTTGCTTATGCGTGCGGTATGTATTTTAACTCTGAAGAGATGAAAAATAGTGTGCTCTCTGCGGTGGTTGCAAATAATACCGTGGCTGCGGCGTTACTGGGAGCACACCTGAAAGGGTATTATCATGATCCAGGAGAAAAGCGCGCTCGTAAGGCTGCGGAACATGGTAAATGGTTACCACATGTGTTCACGAGGCGTATTGATACTATACCTGTTGATGAATTGGCGTCATCATTTGCGTCTCATCCTTGGACCTCGGTATATATAGCAAAAAATGATGATGAAGTGCGCGCCAGGGAGCAAGCCGCTGGCCAACTTGGTCTGTCGTATTATGCAACGACAGATCCAGAGGAGGTTGAACTGCTTGCTGTCAAAGGGGTTGAGCGAGAGTATGTTGAGTATAAACGATTAGTCGAACAAGGGGTGATCAGTAAAAGAGGACTTAGAAAGTTTAAGATTAGCGAAATAGTCGATGATTTCATGGATCGTGCAGAGGTAGCTACTAAAGGTGGCGGTGCAATGGTTGCTGTACTGCCTGATTCCATGCATCGTGTCAACATGGGGGAATATAGTAAACGATACGATGATATCAAGCGCGATATCACGGAATAGAGTTTTTTGTTAAGCTTCAGCATTCTTTGCTTTTAGCTCTCGCTCATACCGCTGTAGTTGCTCAATCAAATCGTCAATGTCCCCGTTCATCGCAGCGGGGATATTGCTGCGGCTGTAGTGTATGCGGTGGTCGGTGATGCGGTCTTGCGGGAAGTTATAGGTGCGGATTTTTTCGGAGCGATCGCCAGTGCCAACGAGTGATCGCCGCTCAGCACTTAATTTGGCATTTTCTTCGTCAATTTTCATCTGTAGTAAGCGCGAACGCAGCACGCTCATGGCTTTTTCGCGGTTCTTGATCTGTGATTTTTCGTCTTGGTTGGTCACGACGATACCAGTTGGTAGGTGAGTGATACGCACTGCTGAGTCGGTGGTGTTGACGCTTTGGCCACCATGTCCGCCCGAGCGGAATACGTCAACGCGGAGGTCATTTGCATCTAGCTCGACGTCAGCCTCTTCGGCCTCTGGCAACACCGCTACGGTGACGGTTGAGGTGTGGACGCGGCCTTGGCTTTCGGTGACCGGGACGCGCTGGACGCGGTGGACGCCGCCTTCAAATTTCAATTTGGCATATGGCGCGTCGCCTTTGACCATGAAAATGACTTCTTTGTAACCACCTGAGTCATTGGCGGATTCGCTGACGAGCTCAGTTTTGTAGCCATTTGCTTCGCACCAACGCAGATACATGCGGTACAGTTCCGCTGCAAATAGCGATGCTTCGTCGCCGCCAGCGCCAGCACGGATCTCTATGATGATGTTTTTCTCGTCGTTTGGATCTTTTGGCGTCAGTAGGATGAATAATTCTTCCTCCAGCTCTGCCAGACGCGCTTCAGTTTCAGTGATTTCAGCTTTTGCTAGTTCCGCAATCTCATCACCGCCAGTAGCCAATTTTCGTGCTTCTTCTAAGTTTTTTGTTAGCTGCTGGCGCTCCTCGGCCTTTGCTATCAAGGTTTCCAGCTCCGAAAACCGTTTGTTTTTTATGGTAAACTCTGGATCGCTATATGCGGTAGGTTGCGCTAAAAAATCTGCCAAGACTTGCCTCTCGGCGACTAGGTCGTCTAAGTGTAATGCAATGTGTGCCATATAAGCCATATTATAGCACAGAAACCCCATGACGTATATTGACAATAGTAGCATTTGTGTGTATAATATACGCAACATGGTTAAGCTTCAAAATATGATCCCTGCACGACTGCGCAGAGTCAGGCAAGTCAGCCCGAACAGCGAGCCTAAATATGACCAAAACCAGGTGATGTACAATCTGTATGAGCAGGGTTCCGTTGCCGTTCACCCACGTGAGCCGTTTGAAACGGTGTCTGGAGAAGAGATATCGCATCGGATGGAAATAGACCACTGTGTGAAGCGGGCGCCCACGTTGGCGGAGTTGATGAGCAATAGGGAGCATGGCAGGGAAAACGATGTGCACAGTGTGATCGGTAGTCGGGCGTTGCTTTCGCGTGAGGTTGATGCCTTGACCCGAGAAGACTTTTCAGTGCAGACGGAACAGCAGACAATTTCAGCATTGTTTTCTGGGTTGTGTGCGCGAAGTGACGACCTGGCGCGTACCTCACGATTGTCTAAAATCCGGAATCATCTCAACTATGTTGGTGAGCCGGAGCTCATGGAGGCGGCACGCGGAATCGCGACGTATTGGAGACATAGGCTGGACGCGCACCCTGATAAAACATTGTTTGTGATGCTGGGCGAAATTAATAATATGGAACGTGCTGACTATGCCGCCCCAGAAGGAAAAATAAAAAGTGACGAATATTTCATGGAGTTGATCATGAGGGAGTTTTCTGATGATGAGTTGACCCAGTACGCTAATAGGCTGCTTATCGATGAGGGGGAATTGGTGAACTTGCCTAAAGAAAACGTTGATATCATCATGCTGGACGACTGGACAAGTAGTGGCACAGAAATTATGGAACAACAACAGTGTTTTTTGAGGCGACATCCAGACTTGAGGGACCATATAGAAGTCCAACTAGCGATTGCCAATGAAGAAAGGTTGAAAGTAGGCTTTCGTATGAGCGGGGGGCAGCATGTGCCAGTCCGCGCGTATTATTGGGCAAATAGTTCTTCTGAGCTTTTTAGCACGTATATCGCAGGGTCGCACTCGTCAGATTACTCGTTGGCGGTTGATGTCAGCTCTCTACTTGGAGCAGAAGATGCGATGCCGCCAGGTGTGCAAGTTGCGCGACCATATCACCGAGACGACTATCGGACGACCTTTCGTCAACGCTTACAACACACTAGGCTGCGTGATTCAAACGTGATTAAATAGATGCATGATATTTTCAACGTGGCGTGAGTTTGTTGAAGCTGAGGCCCAGCAGCCGTATTTTCGAATTTTGATGAATCGGGTGGACGCTGAACGGGAGAAATATGAAGTGTACCCAGCGAGGCAAGATATGTTTTCTTGTTTTGCCGCTTGTCCACTGGACACGGTGAAGGTAGTTGTCATTGGGCAAGATCCATATCATGGACCGGGTCAGGCGCATGGTATGAGTTTTTCGGTTAAGCCAGGGGTCAAATTGCCACCAAGTTTGCAGAATATTTTTAAGGAGTTGGTTGATGATACCGGGGTAGATATGCCGACTAGTGGTTTTTTGGAACCATGGGGTAAGCAGGGCGTACTGTTGATGAACACTAGCTGGAGCGTCAGACGAGGTCAGGCTGGTAGCCACGCAAATTACGGCTGGATGGAATTTTCTAAAAACCTGCTAACGATGCTGAATGACTATGAGCAGCCGCTAGTGTTTATATTGTGGGGAGCGCATGCCCAAAAGGTTGGTCAGGCGATCACAGACAGTCGCCATTTGAAGATTTGTAGTGCTCATCCGTCGCCGTTTTCTGTCAATCGGGGGTTCTTTGGCAGTAAACCATTTTCGCGTGCCAATGATTTTCTGGTACGGCATGGCCGCGGGGCGATTGACTGGCAGTTACCTTGATTGACAAATAGTAACTTTATGTGGTATAATATAAACTATGGAACATTCAATTGATACTATTAAACAAACACCAGATACGTTGCCGTTGCCATCTGTTACCAAAACGTACAGATTGCCCGAGGGGATGTCGCTTGGACCTGATGAATCAGTCAAGGTGAAAGGATTTATAGCTCGGGGAAGAATTGATGGAAGGTCGGCTGTCCTGGCTTTGGATGACTCGGGAGAGAATGATACTCAGGACTCAGTGCTGCAGTCTCATCTTGAGGATGCAATTTTTGGAGATTTTTCATTTATGCGCTCAGCATATTATAACCACATTGCTCAGCATCAGGGCATGACGATGCCGGATATGATGAAATTGACACCAGATGATTATAAGCAACTTACATCGACCGGTCTATCTACAGTGTTAGCAACTGGATCTTTGGAGGAGATAGAGCAGAGGCAGGATTCTCCAGCAGGGTTGGTTGTGTCGAGGGGCGATGAGCTGTAGGAAGTGGCTGATATTGAACATAGGGCAGCAGAGATTGGTCTGTATTCTCGAGCAGCAGTACAGTTTCCTGGAGATGCGCAAGGAGCGGAAGAGTGTATCATATTGACGGATGCGGTCGGTAACCAGGTCATCATGCCGTCTCATGAAGAGACGACAGACCTTCTGGAGCGCCTGTTTGGTTATCAAGAAGCCGAAGGGCAGTTGTTTGATGCTGAAGCAGCGTTGTCGGCTATGTCTGAGTAATTCGAAAACTGATTAGCTTAACAAAAACCGCCCCAGTAATGAGGCGGTTTCTTACAGGTGTCACAGTCTACTATTTGCTAGACTTTTTAGCCTTTTTGTCTGATTTTGGAGTATCAGTTTTTGCAGCTTTGTTGGCGTTGGCTTTCTTAGCTTTATTTGCCAAAGCTGCCTTGCGAGCTTCAGCTGCTGCCTGGCGCGCCTTAAAGCGGTCAACACGACCTTCGGTGTCGATAATCTTTTCTTCACCAGTAAAGAATGGGTGTGAAGCCGACGAGATGTGGACTTTCACGAGAGGGTAGGTATTACCGTCTTTCCATTTGATGGTATCTGTTGTTTGCGCTGTTGACTGAGTCAAGAACGCGAAGCCCGCTTGATCGTCGCTAAATACGACAGGGCGATAGTTCTGTGGGTGAATACTGCTTTTCATAACCGTTCAATTGTACACAATTTACCCTAGAATGTCAAAAGGAGTTGTCTCAAGAGTCGAATAGTGGTATAATCGTCTGGTACTAATTTTAATGACACAATCCGTTTCACACTCCACATCGTGAGCGGATGAGGCAAAAGGAGAAAGAAATGTCTGTAGCAGTAGACATTAAGGCTTTGCTGGAGTCAGGTGTTCACTTTGGACACAAAACCAGTCGCTGGCACCCAAAGATGGCGCCATATATTCACAGTAAGCGTCAGGATAGTCACATCATTGACTTGGTCAAGACGGTTGAAGCGCTGGATAAGGCGTTGCCAGAATTGACAAAAATCGCAGCGTCAGGCCGCAAAGTACTGTTTGTTGGCACGAAAAAGCAAGCCAAAGACGTGGTGCGTCGGGCTGCTGAAAAGATCAACCAGCCATATGTAGTTGAACGCTGGATCGGTGGTATGTTGACCAACGGCGCGACGATTACTCAGCAGATCAAAAAGCTGAAGAATTTGGAAAAGCGCATGGCATCAGGTGACCTGGAAAAGCGCTACAACAAGTTGGAAGTGCAGCGTTTCCAAGAGG